>JBAPYG010000305.1:0-2086 GCA_049284615.1 Acidimicrobiia bacterium | reverse complement strand
TGTCCGGGAGGGCGGGGTGGTGATGGCGTCGACTATCTGCTCGTCGGTGAACAGTCGCCGCATCGACCCCCGGGCGGCGAGACGGTTGTACAGGCCCTTGTCCGGGTCGACGTCGTGATACTGCAGGTCGAGGGCTCGCAACTTGTTGTTCGACCACTGCAGGTCGTCACGCTCGACATAACCCTCGAGCAGCCGCTTCTTGGCCACCCAGTCGAGGGTGTCGGCGAGACCATCGGGGTTGGACCCGAGCATCTCGAGCGTCCGCTCCCATTCGCCGATCACCTGGTCCCAGACCGGGTCGTCCAATTCCTTCTCGACGTACTTGCTCAGCCACTCGAGATAGCGCCCCTGGATCTCGAGGGCAGTGGCCGTGCCTCCCCCATCCAGCTCGAGCGGCTTGCCCAGGTTGAGGTCGTGACTCACCTGCCAGCAGGCCTCGACGGGGTCGAAGAGGTCGAGCGGATCGGGGATCGCACCGTCTTCCAGGGCGGCCAGCATCAACGCCGTCGTGCCCAGCTTGAGGAAGTTCTGGGGCTCGGAGAGGTTGGCGTCGCCGATGATCACGTGGAGCCGTCGATAGACCGACGGGTCGCCATGCGGTTCGTCACGGGTGTTGATTATCGGGCGCTTCAGGGTCGTCTCCAGACCCACCTCTTCTTCGAAGAAGTCGGCCCGCTGGGTGATCTGGAAGTCGACATCGGCGCGATCGTTCTCCTTGCCGACCTTGCCGGCGCCGGTGAACACCTGTCGGGTGACCATGAACGTCATTGCGTACCTGATCACGTCGCCAAACGGTGTCTCCCGGCTCAGGAGGTAGTTCTCGTGGGCCCCGTAGGAGTTGCCCTTCCCGTCGGAGTTGTTCTTGTAGAGGGAGAGCTGGCGGCCGGCAGACTCGCTGGCGGCGACTGCGGCACGGTGCATCACCATCTCGCCGGCCTTGTCGTAGAGTGCCGCCTCCAAAGGGTCGTAGCACTCGGGGCCCGAGTACTCGGGATGGGCGTGGTCGACGTAGAGCCTGGCCCCGTTGGCGAGCACCGAGTTGACCACCGCCCCCTCGGGGTCGATCAGCCCATAGGTGTCGTGGCCGAAGCCCCGGGCATCACGGCCCGGCGACTCCTCCTCGTAGGACCATTGGACCTTGACCCGAACGCCGGGATAGCTGTTGACGACCAGTGAAGAGGCAACGGCGGGGTTGAACCCCGGGTCGCCCCGCACGACGATCCCGTACTCGGTCTCCGTGCCGAGCACCTTGTGCAGAGCCATCAGTTGAGGCCCATCAGAGGTATTGCCCGCCCGCGACCTTCTCGATGAGGCGGCTGTCCTCGTCACCTCCGACCAGGGTGCGGACGTAGACGATCCGCTCGCCCTTCTTCCCCGAGATCTTGGCCCAGTCGTCGGGGTTGGTCGTGTTGGGGAGGTCTTCTTGCTCGCGGAACTCCTGCTTGATGGCCGCGATCAGGTCGTTCTGGCGGACACCGCCGGCGCCACCGGCGATCAGGCGCTTGATGGCGTCCTTCTTGGCGCGGCGCACGATGTTCTCGATCATGGCGCCACTGGCGAAGTCCTTGAAGAAGAGGACCTCTCGGTCTCCGCCGGCATAGGTGACCTCGAGGAACTCGTTGTTCTTCTCCTCGGAGTACATGTCGGCCACGGTGGCGTCGATCATCTTCATGATCGCGACATCCGGCGTCTGATCGCCGGTCTCGTCGGCGTCGAGGGGGGTCTCGTCGGTGAGGTAGATCCTGAAGATCTCCCGGGCGGCCGTGGGGTCGGGGCGGTTGATCTTGATCTTCACGTCGAGACGGCCGGGGCGGAGGATGGCGGGGTCGATGAGGTCTTCACGGTTGGAGGCGCCGATGACGACCACGTTCTTCAACGACTCGACACCGTCGAGCTCAGACAGCAGCTGGGGCACGATCGTCGACTCGACGTCGGAGCTGATGCCGGTGCCCCTGGTGCGGAACAGCGAGTCCATCTCGTCGAAGAAGACGATGACGGGCACGCCTTCGTCCGACTTCTCCTTGGCACGCTTGAAGATGAGGCGGATCTGACGCTCGGTCTCGCCCACCCACTTGTTGAGCAGCTC
>JBAPYG010000304.1:0-2741 GCA_049284615.1 Acidimicrobiia bacterium | reverse complement strand
GTCGAGCAGTGTGAGAAATCCGACCATGGCCGTCAAGGGAGTCCGCAGCTCGTGGCTAACCGATGCCACCAGCTCCGCCCGTTTCTGATCGACTCGATTCCGGTCCCGGTAGATGACGTACACCTGGCGGAAGAGGATGACCACGGCTATCAGGATGACCGCATCGAGCAGGAGAATCTCGTTCGATCCGGGCGCCAGAGCCCGATAGTTGACGAAGTGGACCACGATGAGGATGAATCCCAGGATGTATGGCCATATCAGCGCCCAGATCGGTGTGGGCGCCTCCGGGAACTCCCTCTTACGAGCCCCGCGGTCGACGATCGTCGCCGTGACCAGCATGCAGGCGACCACGAGGAGATTCAAGGAGTACGCCGGCTCGGTCGGGGTGAAGTCCCGCCCCACACTCCGGTTGAGGTAGTACAGGTCGGCGAGCACCTGCAAGACGGCCCCAAGGGCAAAGAACATGAGCCGGGGGTCGAAGTGGTAGTTAGACCGCCGCATCACGAGGATGATGAGCCCGACCACGATGACGATGTCGAGGACCGGGTACAAAGCGGCGATCGCCACCTCCCACCATGGTGAGCCTTCCAGCTTGGCCATCAGGTCGGCGAAGAACGCACTCCAGATCAGAGCCGCCATGGCAATGCCGCCGACGGCGGCGTCGAGGAGGGTGACGAACCACTCGCGGCCCCCACTGTCGAGTCGAGCCAGCCGATACAAAGCGACGATGAGGGCCACGTAGGCGCCGAGGAAGAACACGTCGAGCGGGCCAAAGGCGGGGGGAGGCGACCCGAGCTCGTTGAGGATGCCGATCACGACAACCCCGGCCCAGAAGAGCCCGAGACCCAGTGCGACGAAACGCCAGGCTCGTCTTTCCCGTCGCGCCAGCGTCATCGAACGTCTGAAGAGCACGATCACCGCAACCGGAATCGAGGCGATCAGCCCACCTACGCCGACATATGGAGCAGCAGGCGGGTAGGCCCAGGCGATCAGGGCCCCCACGATGAGAAGCGCGATGAAGGGTGCGGTGAGGAGCCATCGGCCTCCTCCCGACTTCCACGAGATAGCCACATGGACTTATCGGCGGAAACTCGCCGATGTTTAGGCGTAGAAGGTCTACTCGAACAGTGTCAGGTCGAGGATGTCGTCGTCGGGTTCATAGCTCAACCGGGCGGCGTTGAGGCTGCCGAGAAACCCTCTTATCTCACTCATGCTGTTGTACCGAGTGACCGTGAACCTGATGCCCGACCTACCTTTCTTGACCACGGGGTACACGGCCACGTTCACGTAGTAGCCGTCGCGCATGACCCGGGCGCCAACGGAGACACTGGTGTTGCTCGATCCGATCTGCACGAACCACAGGGGTGTGTGCTCTCGAGCGGTGAGAGGCAGGCCGATCTGGGCGGCGTAGTCGTTGACGAAGTCGATGCGTTCCGAGAGGTCGGCCTGAAGCACCGGGAGCTCGTCGGAGAGATGAATGTCGGCTGAGGCGATACCCGCCCCCAGGCTCGCCGGAGGGACCGGACCACCGAAGACCATGGGTCCACCGGTCAACTCGATCGCCCTGATCAAGTTGGGATCCTTCGCAGCCACGACGCCTCCCGAGGCGGCAAAGGACTTGGAGAGGCCATAAGACATCACGAGATGTGGATGCCAGCCCGAGCTGTCGAGAAACGGGCCGCGTCCCCGCAGACCCGACCAACCAAAGCCATGCGCATCGTCTGAGTAGACCCACAACGAGTCGTGAGTGTCGAGGAGGGTGGCGATGTCGCGAGCCGGTGCGAGGTCGCCGTGCATCGAATAGACACCGTCGATCAGATACCAGACCCTTCCATCGGCCGCCGAGGCTCGTGATGCGACACGGTCGAGGTCGTTGTGCTTCACCCGCTCGATCGTGGCTCGTCGGGTCTTCAATGTGGGCAGGACGCTCAGCAGGGATGAGTGCGCCAACTCATCGATCAGCACCAGATCTCCCGACCCGATCAGGACGGGAAGTGCAGCATGATGTGCCAGCGTCGTGGTGCCCGCCACCAGCACAGAAGCGCCCACCATCTGCGAAAGACGATCTTTCAGATCGTTGTACAGGGGAATCGAGGTATATGCGGCGGAGGACGAGTACGAATTGCCATAACGTCGGATCGCGTCGATTGCCGACTCGACGAGCCGGGGGTCGTCGCTGAGACCGAGGTAGGAGCAGAGGCCGAAGTTGTAGAGCGTCTCTCCGCGAAGGGTGATCGTGTTGCCCTGGAGCTTCTCGTCCTCGATCACCTGCGAGTTCATCCCGAGCTCCGATGCGAACAGAGATTGCTCGAGGAATCCGCCGGGGAGACGGTCGCGCGATTGGGTCAGGTCGTGGGTCATGGGTGGACGGCGATGTTCAAGATAAGCCAAACCAGGCACAATGCCTGGTCAATCGTCACGGAAACAACTCGGCTGCCACGAGGAGTGAGGACATGGTCTGAGCGGCCTATCCGGTGAGATGGTGACATTGCCGATTCCGGGACATGCGGAGTCGGGGAAACTCCAAGAAGATCGGGTCTAGGCCGCGCTCACGTTTCGATCGCGCCATTGCCATAACGCTCGTCTCAGGTCTGGGTCTCCTACTGATCCTCGGCCTCGTCTTCTCCATCGCTCACGGCAGCCAGCAGATCACGACGAGAGCAACAGACCTCCACAATGCGGACGAGAGCTTGCGCGCCGCCACCGTCGTTCGGGCCCAGGTGGGTCTCGCCGTGCATTTG
>JBAPYG010000303.1:0-3157 GCA_049284615.1 Acidimicrobiia bacterium | reverse complement strand
CGGTAAGAGGCCTACACATCGCCGTCATTTGATGATCAGCCGATGAACGCAGAGGCGAAGATCAAGGAGACGATCGTCATGACCTTGATGACGATGTTCATGGCCGGCCCCGATGTGTCCTTGAAGGGGTCGCCCACGGTGTCACCGATGACGGCTGCCTTATGAGCCTCGCTCCCTTTGCCGCCAAACGCCCCGGTCTCGATGAACTTCTTGGCGTTGTCCCAGGCTCCACCGGCGTTGGCCATGAAGATCGCGAGCAGGAAGCCGGTCACGAGCGCGCCACCCAGCAGCCCGCCCAGCATCTCGACGTCGTAGAAGCCCACGGCCAGGGGGAGGGCAACGGCTATCGCCCCGGGGATGACCATCTCGCGCAACGCACCGGTCGTGGCGATCTCGACACACGTGGTGTAGTCCGGACGGGCATCTGGATCGCCCTCCTTGAGACCCTTGATCTCACGGAATTGACGACGCACCTCGTCGATCATCTTCCCGGCGGCGCGACCGACGGCATTCATGGTCAAAGCTGCGAAGAGGAAGGGGAACATCGCCCCGATGAACAGGCCGATCATCACTGGGGCCAGGGAGATGTCGATTCGATCGAGCCCCACGGCCTGGGTGAAGGCGCTGAACAGAGCAAGAGCCGTGACGGCAGCCGAGGCGATGGCGAAACCTTTGGCGACTGCGGCTGTCGTGTTGCCCAGTGAGTCGAGAGCGTCTGTCGCCTCGCGCACCTCGGGAGCCAGATGCGCCATCTCGGCGATACCACCCGCATTGTCGGCGATGGGGCCGTAGGCGTCGACCGAGATCGTGATACCCAGCGTGGCGAGCACTCCGATGGCAGCTATAGCCACACCGTAGATGCCTCCACCGTCCCCCATGGCCCAGTCTCCGGCCCAGTAGGCGGCGCCGATCCCGGCTGCGACGACCATGACCGAGAAGGCAGCCGAGCGCATGCCCTCGGCGATGCCGGAGATGATCACGGTGGCGGGACCCGTCTGAGACTGACGGGCGATCTCCTTCACCGTCTTGTAGTGATCGGATGTGAACCACTCCGAGATCTTTCCCACGAACCACCCGACCACGAGACCTGCCACGACGGCGATCCAGATCCCGATCCAATTCTCCACCAGGTCCCCGAAGATCCAGTAGGCCAGTCCGGCGACACCGGCCGCCGTGACGATCATGGCGAAATTGGTCCCACGGTGCAGGGCCGCGGCGAGATGTGACTCGTCCTTGGCGCGTACCAGGAAGGATCCGATGATCGAGGCGAACATGCCCAGAGAGGCAACTGCCAATGGGAAGATGATCGCCTCCGCCTGGAACGCCGCACCTTGAAGGGCGAGCCAGGTGTAGGCGACGGGGGCCACGATGGCACCGACATAGGACTCGAACAGGTCTGCACCCATGCCCGCGACGTCACCGACGTTGTCACCCACGTTGTCGGCGATGACGGCGGGATTGCGGGGATCGTCCTCGGGGATGCCGGCCTCGACCTTGCCCACGAGATCGGCGCCCACGTCGGCAGCTTTGGTGTAGATGCCTCCACCGACGCGTGCGAAGAGCGCAATCGACGACCCGCCGAGACCGACGGCCGTCACGATGTCGACCCAGTTCGGGTCGGCGAGGGGGCCCCCGGGCTCGAACAGCCAGAAAGCGGTGCCGACGCCGAGCAGACCGAGCCCGGCGACGGTGAACCCCATGACGGCGCCACCGCGGAAGGCGATGGGCAAGGCCGCGGGGATCCCCCCGACCCGTGCCGCCTCGGTGGTTCGGGCATTGGCGGACGTGGCGATGCGCATCCCGATGAAGCCGGCTAGGGCCGAGAGAACGGCCCCGAACGCATAGGCGACAGCACCCCAGGGACGACCCCAGTCGAGGAGGACGGCGATGAGCACCGCCATCAGCACGACGAAGACCGAGACCCATGTGTACTCCCTCTTCAGGAAGGCCATAGCGCCCTGGCGGATAGCGGTCGACAGCTCGACCATGCGCTCGTTGCCCTGTGGGGCGGCCAGCACCGCGCGGGTGTAGTACACGGCCAGTACCAAGGCCAGCACACCCGCGACGAGCGCGATATACAGAATCGTGTCCGTCATTTACGTAGTTCCTCCGGAAGAGATCAAGGAGATCGGAGCGGTGCGGGAGTATAGGGGGACCGCAGCCGCCAAGCGGAACTGGATGACTCCCCGACCTCCTCTGCCCGATCGTCTCCCCTACAGCTCGACTACGAGAGGACCGGGATACGCCAGCTCGTAGACCGCCGAGGACATTCCAGAGGCAATGACGAGCCCGACCCGGCGACCCAACCGAGGCGGCAGCCGATCCATGTGACGATTGTCCGCCAGCATGTAGCTCTCCCAAAAAGCGAACGCCTCGCGACGGGGCACCGTCGGTGAGGATCTCACCTAGCCAACGGCCTGCGCTCTCCTCAGGGCCACGGTCATGACTTCGGCCGAGTAGGGGCCGAGGGCGGTCGCCTCGTCGAAAGGCATGTGCTTCGCCACGAGTGCCCTGGCGATCGTGGCCACCGCCTCCAGTTCCTCGATCTGGGACTCGACGAAGCCGCGGTCGACGATGTCCCCGTGGCCGGGGACCACCGTCCCGGACGTCTCTTCGCTCGCCGTGCGGAGCGTCTCGGGCCATGAGTTGGGATAGCTGTCACCGAACGAAGGGGGTGCGCCCTCCTCGACGAGGTCGCCGAAGAAGGAGACATCGGCGTCGGCCACCCGGACGACGATGTCACCGTCGGTGTGCCCCAGACCGTGATACGACATCTCCACCTGACGGCCTATGTCGAGCGAGACCCTGTCGGAGAACGTGTTGGTGGGCGGGACGATCTCGACTTCCTCGAGCTCGTCCCGCCGTTCGGACCCGAACCACGGTCGGATGTCAGCCTTCATCTCCAGGCCATGGTCCCGCAGGGCCATGGCACATCTCTCGTGACCCCAGAGCTCTGAGTCGGGGAACAAGGCGTTACCGAATGTGTGGTCCCAGTGCCAATGGGAATTGACGACCCAGCGAACCGGGCCACGACCGAGTGCCGTCAAGTCGGCAAGCAACTCGGCTCCCATGCGGTGGGACTCGCGGGTGTCGATGATGAGCAGACCGTCATCGCCGACGACTACTCCGACGTTGAGATCGTGAGAGTCGTATCTAC
>JBAPYG010000302.1:0-1632 GCA_049284615.1 Acidimicrobiia bacterium | reverse complement strand
CCGCAAGAGAGCCGATCCCCAAACCGCCCAGACCCCGCCGTCGAGAGACCGATCCATCGACGTCCCCCTCATCGGCCGGATCGCCGATATCGAGTTCCCCGAGGGCCCGGTGGCGAGGCCCGACCTGCCAGTTGCCGTCGTTTTGGACGAGTTCTCGCGAGTCTCTTTCCAATACGAGTTCGCAGTGACCGACGTTCCCGCCCGAGGCTGGCGCCCCGTCTTGGAGGCGAAGCCTCCGCGGCTCCTTCTTGTCGAGAGCGCCTACCGGGGTCATGACGGAAGTTGGGCCGGTCGGGTGGCGCGTTTCGGCCGACCATCGCAAGAGTTGACCGATGTCGTCTCCTGGTGCCGTGACAGAGGCATCCCCACCGTCTTCTGGGTCAAGGAGGACCCCATCAATCACGATTGGTTCTCGGCGAGCGCCGGCCTCTTCGATTGGGTGCTCACCGTCGACTCCAACATGGTCGGGCACTATCGGCGTCGTCTCGGGCACGAGAGGGTCGACGTCATGCAGTTCGCCGCCCAACCCGTGGTGCATCACCCGGGACCTGAAGACCGCGTCGAGCGGGTGGCCTTCGCCGGCTCGTACTTTGCAGCGAAGCACGAGGCCCGGCGGGAGCAAATGGATGTGTTGCTAACCGCGGCACTCCCCTACGGCCTAGACATCTTCGATCGCATGGATCGACCCGACGACCCGCGGTTCGGCTGGCCAGAGAGTTTGCGTGAGCACATCCGAGGCACGCTCACATACGCCCAGACGGTCGAGGCCTACCGGCGATATGCGGCCTTCATCAACGTGAACACGGTCACCAACTCGCCCACGATGTGCGCCCGGCGAATCTACGAACTGCTCGCTTGCGGCTCCCAAGTGGTATCGGGTCCGTCGGACGCGTTGGAAGGTGTGCCAGTGCTCGTGGCGAGCGATCGTGATACGGCCGGAATGCAGATCGAGAAGGCGCTGTCGATGGGCCTCAACACCACGGGCCAGGCTTGGGTCGAGTCGGGTCACACTATGAGTCATCGGGTCGATCGGATGCTCGAACTGATTCTTTGAGTGGGAGGGTGGTCGGGCCGGCCTGGTCTGAGGTCCGGACTCCCACTGCTACCGTCTCCAAGTCGATGTCGACCTCCAACAACAGGTACCCCGAGGTCTCTCTCGAGGGCCTCGACAGGAGCGAGAACGGAGTTTCCGTCGTCATCGCCAGCTATCGGGCGCCGGCCGACACCCTGCTCTGCCTGCAGTCGCTGGCCGCCCAAACGCTCGACCGACAACGATTCGAGGTGATCCTCGTCGTGAACGGGGGCGCGGCCGCCGATGTCACCGCATATCGGCGATTTGCGGAGGAGCACCCGGGTTTGCGCATGAGGATCGTCAGGTCTCCCCTGGCTGGAGCTTGTCATTCGCTGAATCTGGGGATCGCTTCCGCCCGCATGAATTGGGTGACGTTCGTCGATGACGACGATACGGTATCGCCGCAATACCTGGAGGGTCTTCTCTCTGTGGCGGCCGAAGGCGTGATGCCGCTGACTCGAATCGATGATGTCACACCAAATGGGCTCAGCAGAGAGGACAATCGCATCAACGATCAGATCCGGCCGCTGCTCGGCATGGTCGTGCCACCCGAGGACAGC
>JBAPYG010000301.1:0-9035 GCA_049284615.1 Acidimicrobiia bacterium | reverse complement strand
CGCCAGGGCGAGCAGCAGATAAGCCGAGACAGCCCCCAGCAGTGTCTGACCCGAAGCTCGCTTGTGCATCAAGACGCGCCGCACCACGAGGATCGGAGCCAGCACCGAGAGGATCACCCAGATCAGGGACGGGCTTCGCTCGGCAGTCGTAATCGGGATGTCCACGTCGGTGAACTCGGAGATGAGCACGATGAGGATCGTGCCTGCGATGCCGACGAGGATGACGATGTCGAAGCCGAGGCGGTAGCGTCGGGCGACTCCTGATGCTCTGAGGGCGAGCAGCAGCGTTGCGCCGACGAACACGGCCACGGCCACCTGGCCCAGCTCCGAGCGGAGCCCGCTCATGTCCGATCTCAGATCGACCAGGGAGAGTGTGATCACGGCGATCGACGTGATCAGCAGCAGGAGCCCGAAGCGGTCGACGTACTGGGAGTTGTCGTCGAATAGTCTCCACGTGGAGTCGGTCCCGGTCATCGACTCGTCACCATAGGAACGGGAAGGGCGCCCGGGGTGCCAATGGCGGTTCAGCGCCATCCGGTGACCGGCCTATCGTCGGGGTCTTGACCGCTCCTCTGTCCCCGCTTCTCACCGGATGGCGATCGGCTCCTCTGCCCGAACTCGACGGCACCTGGTCGGTGGCCGGCCCGGGTCGCGCATTCGCCCTGGCCGGGCTCTTCGAGAGTCTTGGCGAGACCATGCTGGTCGTGGTCCCCGGGGAGGGCGATGCCGAGGAGCTTGCCGACGACCTCCGGCTGTTCACGGGCTCGGTCTTCCTTGCACCGGCGTGGGAGACCCTGCCCTTCGAGCACGTCTCGCCCAATTCGGTGACCATGGCGGCCCGGGCGCGGGCGAGACATCGTCTCGGCGGCCTCGACCCGGTGATGGTGGTGACCTCGGTGAGGTCGGCTATCCAACGTCTCAGTGACTCGGACGTCACCCCGTTCCGCTTGGCCATCGGAGACGAGATCGAGTTCGCCGGGGTGGCTCGCCGACTCGCAGACCTGGGATATCAGCGCACGGACAGGGTCGAGGCACGCGGCGAGTTCGCCGTCAGGGGTGGCATCGTCGACATCTTCCCGGCGCAGACCGATCAACCGATTCGGCTCGACTTCTGGGGCGATCAGGTAGATGGGCTGCGGGAGTTCTCGGTGTCGACCCAGCGCTCGCTCGGGGAGGTCTCCGAGATCGTGGCGTACCCGGCCCGCGAGGTGAGACCCGGGCCTGACATGACCGATCGCGCCCGGGCTCTGCTGTCGACCGAGCCCTGGGCGGCATCGACCTGGGACCGGGTGGCCGAGGGCCAGCTCTTCCCCGGCATCGAGTCGTGGTTGCCGTGGCTGGCCGATGAGCGCTGTCTCATCGACGAGTTGGCGCCGACCGCGCATCTCGTGATCGTCGACCCGTTTCGGGCCCTCGACAGGTGCCGCGACCTGGTCAAGGAGGAGTCCGAGCTGGCGGCGGCACTGGCGCCGACGTGGGGCGAGTCGGCTCCCGACGCCGGCGACCACCCGGCCCTCTTTCTCGACCTCGAGGAGTCGATCGGGACGCGGTCCCATCTCCAGATGCCCCCCACCCCGACCGGCCCGTCGGACCAGGTCCTGAATGTCACGGCCCTGGACGCCGTAGCCGGGGACCCGGAGTCCGTTGCGAGGGGGCTGAACCGTCTGCTGGCGCGGGGGATCACGACGGTGGTGGCCATGGATGGCGAGGCGGCCGCCGAGCGCGTGAGACGCATCCTGGCCGAGGAAGGCCTCGCCTTGGATCATGTGGAGAGGTTGGACGCCAAGCGCCCGGCGATCATCCCGGTCGGCATACACCGCGGCTTCGTGACCCCCGATCTGGGCGTGGCCGTGTTGGGCGAACAGGAGATCGCCGGCCGGCGCCGCGCCCATCGCAAGGCGGGTCGTGCCCGATCGCAGACGTCGCAGCACTACCGCGACCTGAGCGAGGGTGACTATGTGGTGCACTATCAGCACGGAATCGGACGTTTCGAGGGCCTGGTGACCCGGACCATGGTGGGGGTGGAGCGCGACTACCTCGTCGTTGCCTACGCCGGGTCGGACAAGCTGTATGTCCCCGTCGAGCAGCTGGCCGCCGTGAAGCGATATACGGGTGGGGAGACCCCCCGTGTGTCGCGTATGGGCGGCAAGGACTGGTCGGAGCAGAAGGCCAGGGTCCGCAAGGAGGTGGCGGCCGTCGCAGCCCAGGTCGTGGAGTTGCATCGACGGCGAGCCCTCGCCGTCGGCCATGCCTACGACCCCGATTCCCCCTGGCAGCGGGAGCTCGAGGGTTCCTTTCCCTTCGAGGAGACCCACGACCAACTCCAGGCGATCGACGACGTGAAGAGTGACATGGAAGAGGACAGGCCCATGGACCGGCTCGTCTTCGGCGATGTCGGCTTCGGCAAGACCGAGGTGGCGATCAGGGCTGCGTTCAAGGCGGTGCAGAGTGGCAGGCAGGCCGCGATCCTCTGCCCGACGACACTTCTCGCCCAGCAGCACCACCAGACGTTTGGCGAGAGATTCGCCCCCTATCCGGTGCGGGTCGAGGTGCTCTCCCGGTTTCTGACCGGCAGACAGGCCAAGCAGGTGATCGCCGGCCTGGCCAGCGGTGAGGTCGATGTGGTGATCGCGACCCATCGGCTCCTCTCCGAGGACGTCCACTTCAAGAATCTCGGGCTCTTGGTGATCGACGAGGAGCAACGCTTCGGGGTGGGGGCCAAGGATGCCATCAAACGTCTCAGGGTCGGTGTGGATGTGCTGACTCTCACCGCCACGCCGATACCGAGGACCCTGGAGATGGCCTTGACCGGGATCCGCGACGTCTCGCACATCCGCACCCCCCCGGAAGACCGGCATCCCATCCTCACCTACGTGGGGCCCCACGACGACCAGGCCGTCTCCGCTGCGATCCGGCGGGAGCTGCTGCGCGAGGGGCAGGTCTTCTACGTCCACAATCGGGTTCAATCCATCGAGCGGGCGGTCGCCCGGCTCCGGGACCTGGTGCCCGATGCCCGCTACGTCGTGGCTCACGGGCAGATGTCGGAGGGTCAGCTCGAGCAGGTGATGATCGACTTCTGGAACCACGAGTACGACGTCCTGGTGGCCACGACCATCATCGAGTCGGGTCTCGACCTCCCCAAGGTGAACACCCTCATAGTCGAGCGGGCCGACCTGCTCGGGCTGGCACAGCTCTATCAGCTCCGCGGGCGGGTCGGTCGCTCCAGCCAGAGGGCCTACGCATATCTGTTCCATCCGACGGACCAGTCCCTCTCCGAGGACGCACATCGACGGCTGGAGGCGATCGGGGAGGCGACGGATCTGGGCTCGGGTTTCCAGCTGGCGCTTCGGGACCTCGAGATCAGGGGGGCGGGCTCCATCCTGGGCGAGGTGCAGTCCGGTCATATCGCCGCGGTCGGCTTCGACCTCTACACGGAGCTGGTCGCCGAGGCGGTGTCCGAGATGGAGGGGCGGGAGGTGGCCGACCAGGGGCCGCCGGAGGTGCGCATCGACCTGCCGGTCGACGCCCACATCCCCACTTCGTACATCGCCGACGAGGAGCTGCGTCTCGAGGCCTACCGTCGTCTGGCGGCGACCACTACCGACGATGGGGTCGACGACGTGGTCGCCGAGTGGGCGGATCGATTCGGAGCACTGCCCGAGGAGGCCGAATCGCTCATCACCCTGGCACGACTGCGAGTCGAGGCGATCAGGGTCGGGTTGGAGGAGATCGTGAAGCTCCGGAACGAGATCCGCATGGGGCCGGTCGACCTCAGGCCTTCCCAGGAGGTGCGGCTCCAGCGGCTGGTGCGAGGCGCCGTCCTCAGAGCCGCCGAGGGCGTGGTCTTCATTCCTGCCCCGCAGCCGCTGGTCTCCGGGCTCATCGACTTTGTTAAGGAAATGTGGGACGGCTGAATCTCAACTAGCCGGGGTCATCGATCTACCATTTCGGGCAGTCTTCCCCTGTTCAAAGGATTCCCTGTGAAGAAACTCCTATATGTCGTCGTGCTCGGAGCCGTGCTTCTTGCCGCATGCGGAGGCGGCTCCGGGGCGGTCGCGGCCAGTGTCGACGGCCAGGATGTGACCGTCGGAGACGTGGAGGCGCTCATCGACACCGACGGCGAGACGATCACCAAGGAGCAGTTTGCCCAGTTCCTGTCGTTCCAGATCCAATGGATCGTGATCAACGACTCCGCAGAGGCCGACTACGGCATAACGGTCACCGACGAGGAAGTGGCCGCCGAAGCCGATCGCATCTTCGACGAAACCGCCGAAGAGGGTCAGACCCGCGAGGACTTCCTGGCTGTCCGCGGGATCACCGAGGAGTTCCTCGACCAAATCGCGCGCCAGGGCCTCTTCGACCAGCAGATCCGAGAGATCCTCAACGAGGACGTCGCCGAGCCGACTCAGGACGAGATCGACGAGGCTCGGGTTGAGGCCGAGGCGGCGCAGGAGGACGCGGCCGCAGCGAGCACCACGGTCTGTGTCTCCCACATCCTCGTTGCCACCGAGGCCGAAGCCGAGGACGTGATGGCACGTCTTGACGACGGCGAGGAGCTCGGCGACCTCGCGGCCGAGCTGTCGCTGGACGAGGGCAGTGGCGAGAACAACGGGATCCTCCCTTGTGGTCCCGCCTCGGGGTACGTCGAACCGTTCATGGAGGCTTCTCTCATAGCCCCGGTGGGCGAGGTGTACGACGAGATCGTGGAATCCGAGTTCGGGTTCCACATCCTCCTCGTGACCGACCGTCAGGAGCCCGAGGCGCTCGAGCCGCCGACCGATGAGCAGTTGATCGAGGCCATCAAGGCTAATGCAGTCGTCACCGAGCTCGAGGAGTGGTTTCTCTCCTCGATCGAAGAGGCGGATGTGACCGTCGACGAGCAGTACGGCACCTGGCAGCCGAACCCGCCACAAGTGGTGCCACCGGTCAGCTGATGATCACGATCATCGGTCTCGGTCCCGGCGCACTCGATCGGGTCCCGACACCGGTGAGATCCCTGCTCCTCGACGAGAGCCGTGTGCTCATCGCCCGCACGATCCACCATCCTGCGGCGCGTGAGCTCGCCGACCTCAGGGATGTCACGTGCTGCGACGATCTCTACGAGGGCTCGGAGCGGTTCGACGACGTCTATCGGGCGATCACGGATCGTGTGCTCGCCGCGGCATCCGAGCACCCGGTGATCTACGCCGTGCCGGGCAGCCCGACCGTCGGTGAGTTCGCCGTTCGCAGGATCATCGCCGCGGCACCGGACACCGAGGTGATTCCGGGCGAGTCGTTCGTCGACGCGGTTCTGGCCGAGGTGGGATACGACCCTCTCGACCGGGGTCTGCAGATACTCAATGGTCACGAGCTCCCCGATCCGCTGATCCTCGACAAGCCTTCGATCGTCGCGCATCTCGACACCGCGGAGACTCTCGCCGATGTCCTCGATGCGGTGGGGCGGGTCACTCCGACAGAGGCGGTCGTCACACTCCTCTCCGGTCTCGGCTCTGCCGACGCAGTCGTGGTGTCCGGCCCGACGCACGATATCGACTCGGGATTGGCCGGACTTCGGACCTCACTGTTCGTGGACACCCGGCCCGGCGGGCTCGTGGGAGCGATCAGCGTCATGCGCCGGCTCCGCAGCGTCTGCCCCTGGGATCGAGAGCAGACCCATCAGTCGCTGGTGAAGAACCTGGTCGAGGAGACCTACGAGCTCATCGAGGCCATCGGCGATCTCCCCGACGAGGGAGTCGACTGGGTGGCCTATGCCCGTGTCGAGGACGAATTGGGTGACGTTCTCCTCCAGGTCCTCTTCCACGAGGCCATTGCCCGCGAGACCGGCGCATTCGACATCGACGGTGTCGCCGAGGTGTTGCGACAGAAGCTGGTGCGACGACACCCTCACGTCTTCGGGGATGTGACCGTCGTCGACGCAGATGAGGTGAAGCGAAATTGGGATCGGATCAAGGCCGAGGAGGCTGGAGTGTCCTCCCCCTCGGCGCTCGACGGGCTGCCCGGCGGCCTCCCGGCCGTGCAGCGGGCCGCCAAGATGCAGAATCGGGCGGCGAAGGTCGGCTTCGACTGGGACAGCGCAGACCAGGTCCTGCCCAAGGTCGACGAGGAGCTCGGTGAGCTGGAGCGGGCGCTCGCCGGTGATGGCGACGTGGAGGCCGAGCTCGGAGACGTCCTCTTCTCCCTGGTCAACCTGGCCCGTCACCTCGGTCTCGACCCCGAGCTGGCTCTCGGCCGCGCCAACACGACCTTCGAGCACCGGTTTCGACTCATGGAGCAGGAAGGCCCCCTCGAGGGGCTCGACCTGGTCCAGCTCAATGAGCGCTGGGAGAGGGCCAAAGGCGCTTCCTGAGCCTGTCCGGTGATGGCTCGTCGACACGCACCGGGACGAACCCCCAAACGTCGGCCCTCGGGTGGTGCTCTGAACAAGGACGGGCCGGTGGTAGCTTGGCGCCCCAGGCAACAGCGGTCCCCCCTTCAAGATGAGCAGCTTCACCATCGAGCGAATCCATGCACGTCAGGTGCTCGACTCGCGTGGCAACCCCACCGTCGAGGCCGAAGTGCTGACCAGCGGCGGCTTCGGGCGGGCCATCGTCCCCTCCGGGGCCTCCACCGGTACCCACGAGGCCGTCGAGCTGCGGGACGGCGCCGATGAATACGGGGGCAAGGGCGTGGGCAACGCCGTCGCCCATGTGATCGACGAGATCGGGCCGGCCCTGGTCGGTCGGGACGCCAGCCGTCAGGAGGAGATCGACCTGGCGATGAGCGATCTCGACGGAACCAACAACAAGGCCCGTATCGGTGCGAACGCAATCCTCGCCGTCTCGATGGCTGTCGCCCGGGCCGCTGCAGCAGGCGCGGGGCTCCCGTTGTATCGCTATCTGGGCGGGCCATCGGCCCGTGTCCTCCCCGTTCCTTGCCTGAACGTCCTCAATGGCGGTGCCCATGCCGCCAATTCGGTGGACATCCAGGAGTTCATGCTGGTTCCCGCCGGCCTCCCCTCCTACTCCGAGGCGCTGCGGGCAGGTGTCGAGGTGTATCACGCGCTGAAACGGGTCATGGCCGGCAGGGGACTGGCCACGAATGTCGGCGACGAAGGCGGTTTTGCCCCCGACCTCCCGACGAACGAGTCAGCCATCGACCTGCTCCAAGAAGGCATCGAGGCTGCGGGGTACAGGCCGGGGGACGAGATCGGCATCGCACTCGATGTGGCTGCCACCGAGATCCACCGCGAAGGTCGTTATCACCTCGAGGGGCGTGAGCTGACCTCTGAGGAGATGATCGGGTATCTCACCGACCTGGCCACCAGGCACTCCCTCGTCTCCATCGAGGACGGGATGGCAGAGGACGATTGGGAGGGCTGGAGGAGTCTGACGGCAGGTCTCGGCGACAGCTGCCAGCTGGTCGGAGACGATCTGTTCGTGACAAACATCGACATCCTTCGCCGGGGCATCGAGGAGAAGTCCGCCAACTCCATCCTGATCAAGGTCAATCAAATCGGCTCGGTGTCCGAGACATTGCACACGATGGAGGCAGCCGAGCGCGCCGGCTTCACCCGCATGGTCAGCCATCGCAGTGGTGAGACCGAGGACACCTTCATCGCCCACCTCGCGGTGGCCACCAACGCCGGCCAGATCAAGACCGGCGCGCCCGCTCGTGGCGAGCGCACGGCGAAGTACAACCAGTTGCTGCGTATCGAGGAGAGGCTGGGCCCCGAGGCGCGGTTCGGCGGATGGGACGTCTTCGCATGAGCCTGCTCAGACGCCCGGGGATCCTGATGGCCACCCTCCTCATCTTGTTGATGGGCGCAGCCTTCCTCACCCAGGTCGTGCCGTACGGCCAGATCCTCGACTCGAACCGCCAGGTCGCCTCGGCCGAGACCCAGCTGGAAACGTTGCAGAGCGAGAACGCCCGGTTGCAGGCGGACATCGATGCCCTCGAGACCGATGCCGAGATCGAGAAGCTGGCCCGGGAGAAGCTGGGTTACGTGAGACCCGGCGAGACGGCTTACGTGGTGCTCGACCCCCCGGGCACGCCCGACGAGGTGGAGTCGGACAGCGAGCCCCTCGTCGTCGAAGACAAGACCTGGGTCGATAGGGTCTGGGAATTCCTCTCCGGCGCCGACCTGGACTGAGCGATGGCGGATAGCGATGACCGACGTGTCATCGAGCTCCAGATCGGCCGACCCCTCCGTGCCGATTCCACCGTCGTCACCCGTTGCCATCTGGACCTGCCGGTGGTGGTCCGAGTGCCTCCCCATCTCGACGACGGGACTCCCTTCCCCACGCTCTACTGGCTGACCTGCCCTCTCGCCACGACCCGCATCGGGCGGCTCGAAGGCGCCGGAGGAGTGAAGCGAATGGAAGCGAAGGCAGCCTCGGAGCCGGCGTTTGGAGGGGCCTTGGACCGGGCCCACCGCGCCTATGCCGCCGAACGCGACGCCTTGGTCGAGAATCATGGCGCTCCCCAACCGACCGGTGGGGTGGCGGGCACGGCGGCGGGTGTCAAGTGCCTCCATGCCCACTACGCCCACACGGCTGGAGGTGGTGACAACCCGGTGGGGCGACTTGTGGCCGGTTGGATCGAGCCGCTCGACTGTGTGGTGCCCTGCATCATGGACGGCGCGCCGAATTCGGAGTGGGTCGGCACACCTTGAGGGTCGGTGTCGTCGACATCGGGACCAACTCGATGCGGCTCCTCGTTCGCGACGAAGACCGAGACCTCGGGCGCTGGGTCGAGGTGACCTCCTTGGGCAAGGGCGTGGATGCGACGGGTCGTCTCTCGGCCGGGGCCATCGAGCGCACCATCGCGGTCTTCGACAGGTTCGGGCGAACGATGGACGAGCTTGGTGTCGACCGTCGGCGGGCTGTTGCCACCTCAGCCACGCGCGATGCCACCAACCGCGACGTCTTCCTCGACAGGGCCGAGCGATCGCTTGGGGTTCGCCCCGACGTCATCGGAGGAGACGCCGAGGGTCGTCTCGCCTACGCCGGCGCCACATCCGACCTCGACCCCGGGGTCGACTACATGATCTCGGACAT
>JBAPYG010000300.1:0-5008 GCA_049284615.1 Acidimicrobiia bacterium | reverse complement strand
GACTACGTCCTGCGCCGCTACACGGCGCCACTCCCCGAAGAGCTCCTGGAGAGGTTTTGCGACCTTGCCTTCATAATGAACACTGCGCCGCGCGAGGATTACGAGGAGGACGACGAGATCCTGACACCGAAGGCATGGCGTGACATCGAGGCCAGCGTCCACGAGTCACAGTGCCAACTCCACATCGTCATCGTCTGTCACCAGGAGTCTGGCGAGTTCGCCGGCTACACCATCATCAAGACTCAGGAGCTCCAACCGGATTTGGCGTGGCAGTGGGACACCGGAGTGCATCCCGACCATCGCAACAAGGGTTTAGGCCGTTGGTTGAAGGCCGATCTGATCACTCGCATCGTCAGCGAGCATCCCGAGGTGATGAGAGTCGACACGTTCAACGCAGGATCGAACGAGCCGATGCTGAACATCAACGTGGCGATGGGATTCAGGCCGATTCACCTGAGCCGTGCCTGGCAGGGCGATCTCGCCACGGCTCGTCGGCTGCTCGGCGTTTAGTTGCCTACCGACTGTATGTGCCGACCAGCTCGGCCGTGGAGATCACATGGTCGCTCATGGCCGCGATGACCTCGACGGCGTCGACGCCCGCCGGCAGGTCGAGAGTGGTGCCGAGGGCATAGACGCCGAACACGTACTGATGCTCTTCCCCCTCGGGAGGACATGGCCCAAGGTAGCCTTCGAGGTGCCAGCTGTTCACTCCGGGTACCCCGACCGTCGTGGTGCCGGCCGGCAGGTCGAGAGAGCTGTTTGCGCCTGCAATGTCGAATTCCACCCAGTGATACCAGGTCCCCAGTGGCGCATCCGGGTCCGCGACGATCATCACCAGCGACGCGGTGGAGATGGGGATCCCGACGATGTTCAGCTCCGGGGAGGTATCGGTGCCATCGCACGTGTACTCGACCGGGATCGCCCCACCATCGCGAAAGGCCGGCGATGTGACGGCGAAGTCGGGGAGCACGGTGGTCGTCGTCGACGGAGCCGGGGCTCGAGTGGTCGTCGTGGATGGTGGGGGTGATGTCACAGTCGTCCCCGTCGAATCTGTGGTCGGGGAGCACGACGCCAGAACCACCCCGATGCAGGTGAGGAGGAGCAACTTCCTCATGCCGACCAAGCTACGCGAGCTGTCGATCTACCCGCGATCCGACCGGCGGAACGGTCACCACGCGTGTCCAGGGAGCCCGCCGCCGACATAGTGGTGAGGTGTCTGGATGAGGCATTCGTGGGATTGGTTAGGTTCGGAGGATGATCAGAACCGAACCAGGGGGTGAAGTCCTGGACCCGCTCGAGTTGCAGATGGCCTATCCCCGCGGTCGCTCCGATCGGCCCTGGGTGATGGGCAACTTCGTGACCACCATCGATGGCGCCGCCGTCGTCGACGGAGGCTCGACCGCGATCAACGACGAGGATGACAAGGCGATGTTCGCGGCGATGCGAGCGGTCGCCGACTTCATACTCGTCGGTGCCGGGACGGTGCGAGCTGAGAACTATGGGCCGGTTGCACTCGACGAGCGACGACGACAGGCTCGCCTCGATGCTCGGCTGGAAGCGACCCCTAATCTGGTCGTGGTGACCCGGGCCCTGGATCTCGAGCCATCCGATCGGCTGTTCGGAGACCCCGAGAATCGGGTGACGATCCTGACCGACGACGGCGCCCCGCCCGATCGCTTCGCCGCCTTGTCTGAAGTCGCCGATGTGGTTCGACTCGGTTCGACCGAGCCGAACGACCTCATCTACTACATGAGGATGGCTGGGATCGTGTTGTGCGAAGGGGGTCCGTCGTTGATGGGGCAGTTCGTGGCAGCCGGGCTCATCGACGAGCTGGCACTCACCGTTGCTCCCATGCTTGCCGGTGGGCGCTCGCCCCGAATGGCCCACGGGCAAGATTCACCCAGTCCTCTGGACATGCGTCTCGACCGCGTCCTCTACGGAGACCGGTCGCTGTTCCTGCGCTATCTGCGCGCCGGGGGCTAGACGAGACCCTTGAGGTCGATCTCACAGGAGGGGTGACGCAGCTTGGCCAATCCCCGTGCTTCTATCTGACGGACGCGCTCGCGAGTGGCGTTCACCACCTTGCCTACGTCGGAGAGGGTCCAAGGCTCGTCACCGTCGAGCCCAAAGCGCAGCCACAAGACCTGTTGCTCCTCGTGATCCAGGTACCTCAAGGCCTCGATGAGACGGTCTCGCCGCCAGGCTGATGCGGCGTGGTCCTCCGGATCGGCCGCTTCGTGGTCTTCGACGAAATCCTGGAGGGATGCGTCACCGTCCTCCCCGATGGGTCTGTCGAGGGACACGGTCTCGGCCGGTGCCTCCAGGGCGGCGAGAACTCGCTCCTGATCGAGCCCCGAGGCCTCGGAGATCTCCTCGAGTGTCGGTGTTCGGTGGAATTGGTCGTGAAGGCTCTGCTTGGTGTCGTGAACGGTCCTGACCACGTCGACCATGTGGACAGGTAGCCGTATCGTCCGGCCGTTGTTGCCCAGCCCACGGGTGATCGCTTGACGGATCCACCAGGTGGCGTAGGTCGAGAACTTGAAGCCTTTGCGCCAGTCGAACTTCTCGACGGCGCGGATCAGCCCCAGATTGCCTTCCTGTATCAGGTCGAGGAGATCGAGGCCGCGACCCGTGTATCTCTTTGCGATCGAGATGACGAGTCTCAGGTTCGACCTGATGAAGCTCATCTTGGCTTCCTCGCCGGCTGCAATGGCCCGCATCAATCCGGCACGTTCCGAGCGCTTGTAGTCACCGGACTCGATCAGCGCCTGAGCCTTCTTCCCCTGCTCCATGGCGCGGGCGAGATGGACCTCGTCTTCGGCGGTGAGAAGCTCATGCTCGGAGACCTCGTCGAGATACAGCCCAACAGTGTCGGCGGTGCTGGCGCCTCGCTCGACTCTCGGTTGTCTGGCCTTCATGGCCTTCCCCAATTCGGCCTCCAATCAACCCCCTGTGGAAAACCTAACCAGCCTGGGGGAATCTGGCAACCCGGAACCGCTGCTAGACATTTCCCCTCGGTAACCTGGGCAAACAGTGACCCGCCGAACTCTGTTTCGTCTGCTGGTTGCGTTCACGCTCGTCTGGGTCGGCTGGGCGGCTTGGTCGATGATCGGGCGTTCCCATCCATATGAGTTGAGGGTGCTCGACGACCTGGGGTCGCCGGTGGCTTCGGCCGTCATCGACGCCAACGGAGCACAGGTGGGCTCGACGGGTGCCGATGGCCGGGTCGGCCTCGTGTGGTCCCGGTCGAACAAGGTCCTCGAAGTGAGCGCGCCCGGCCACGTCCCTCGAACGGTGACCGTCGGCGACGTACCGGAAGGGGGCATCGACGTTGTGCTCAAAGCACGCATCCTGCGGGGCCGAGTCCTCGACGACGACGGGGAGGGGTTGGAGGGCGCATTCGTCGACGCCGGTGCGGGAACGGCTGTCTCAGACGGGGAGGGCTACTTCCAGATTCGCGGCGCCGAGGAAGGCGCAGTGGAGGTCCGGCGGGCCGCCTGGGTACCGGCCACGTTCGAATGGGACGGTGGCAACGGCGACTCGGTCGTGGCCTTGGAGCCCTTCACCGCGCGGGCAGTTCACATCGGGGGCATCGAGGCCCGCGATGAGATCGACGACTTCATCGACATGGCGGTGGACACCGAGTTGAACTCGCTGGCGATCGACCTGAAGGACGAGACCGGTGAGGTGTTCTACGACACCCAGAATGCGACTGCGCTCGAGGTGGGGGCCCCACCCGACGAGACTTTCGACCTGGCCGCGACCGTTGCCCGCGCACACGACCTGGGGCTTTACGTGATCGGTCGAATCGTGCTGTTCAACGATCCTGTGGCCGCAGTGAAACTTCCCGACCTGGCGGTGTGGGATTCGGCCACGAACGCCCCATACGAGGCCAATGGGCAGTACTTCCTCGACCCAACCGACCCGGTAGCCCGTCAGTACGGCATCGACCTCGGCGTGGAGGCCTGCCAAATGGGTGTCGACGAGATTCAGTTCGACTACGTCCGCTTTCCCGATGCCAGGCGAGAGTCGGCGACCTTCGACGGCGGGGTCGGGCCCGAGGCACGGGTGTCGGCGGTGTCGCTGTTCCTGGAGGCCGCGGTGGCGACACTCCGACCCATGGGGTGTGCCGTGGGCGCCGACATATTCGGCTACCTGACCACGGCAGGCGACGATGGCGGGATCGGCCAACGCTGGGAGGAAGTGGCGGGAATCGTCGACGTGGTCTCACCCATGATCTATCCGTCACACTATGACGCCGATTGGTATGGCTTCCCCGACCCCGACGACCACCCGGGGGAGATGATCGATCGTGCCCTCGCCGACGGTATGGAGCGGCTCTCCCACAATGTGATCGTGCGGCCCTGGCTTCAGGACTTCGGGTACGACGCCGACGCCGTTCGCGCCCAGATCACCGCTACAGAGAGCTACGGCCTGGGATGGATGCTGTGGAACGCTGCGTCCGAGGTGACCGTCGAGGCCCTCCGCCCGGTGGAGTAGCCGCCGCCCCTGTTCCGGCTCCAGACTCAAACCAATCCGGCGCCCTCCTCACTGCGAAGAGCAACCGTCGGGCAGATAGCCCGTGGCAAAGGACCCGTCGGAGCGTGTCTTCCGACAGCCGCATCTGGCGTGATCTGGGTGCCCTCGAGGTCGTCACACATGGTGTCGACCTGAACGGCAACGGCGGATACGACTTCGGTTTCGGAGCATCTTCTCTGACCGACCAGTTGCCTCTCGAGGCGTCGATTCCCGCGGTGTGTGGGGGCCCGGGCAACTAGCCGGCTGCGCAATGGGGGCACGAGAGGGCCGGTGGAAGCTCCCACCGGTCCTCGTTCGTCGGGTTCGTCTGCGGCAACGGATAATTCGCACTACCGCCGTAGGTGAAATACGATCGATGTATCCCGAACCGGAGCACTGTTTGAGCGCGTTCGACGCGGAAAACCTGCAGAGAATCAAGGAATTGGTCCCGGCATGGAGGGCATCGCAGATGGATGCCGCCTTCGATGTC
>JBAPYG010000299.1:0-12253 GCA_049284615.1 Acidimicrobiia bacterium | reverse complement strand
CATCGCGGAGTTCGATCTGGCCGACGTTTCGCGCAATCCGGCCACCTTCGACCCTGACAAGCTCTCTTGGATGAATGGCGAGTACATCCGGGCGATGGAGACCGGGGCATTTTCGACTCTGGTGAGGCCGTACGTGGAAGCAGAGTTGGGTCGACCGCTGGATGCGGACGAGTGGGGCCGATTCTCCGCCGTGGCGTCACTCGTTCAGGAGCGCACCAAGTTGCTCCCCGACGCAGGCAGCCAGGTCGCTTTCCTCTTCGAGGACTTCGATTCCTACGACGCCGGCTCCTGGGACAAGGTGATGACCAAAGAGGGCGTGTCTGCGGTCATCGCAGCAGGTATCGAAGCGGTGGCCGGGGCCGAGCCATGGGGGGTCGCCTCGGTTGAGGCGGCTCTGCGCGCTCTTCCCGATCACCTCGGCATCGGAGCCGGGAAGACATTCCAACCGCTGCGGGTGGCGGTCACCGGGTCTTCGGTGAGCCCGCCGCTCTTCGAGTCGATAACCGCACTTGGCCGGGAGAGAACCCTCGAGCGATTGCACCGGGCCGCCAGGGAGCTCGCTGCTCAGTCGTAGGAGTGGCGGAACATCATGGCAATCCGGGGGGCGGCGTCTCGGGTCTTGGGGATGGTGTGTTCCCAGGTGCGCTGGCATGCACCACCCATCACGATCAGATCGCCATGGCCGAGTGCAAAGCTCCGGGCGTTGCCGCCGGCCTTGGGCCTGATCAGGAATCTGCGTGGAGAGCCGAGAGAGACGGTGGCCACGATCGCTTGGTCTCTCTCCCGAGCGATCCTGTCGCCGTGATATGCGACCGAGTCGTTGCCGTCTCGATACCAACCCGCGCTGACTCGGTCGAGCCGTGCCCCGTATCTCGAGGACAGGCAATCGATTACGCCGGGGATCAGCCGGTGGAGGCCCGGGTCGATCGACGCCACGAGGCGAGGGGTGCGGACCTCCCGGTCGTACATCCTGACCACGGGCTGACTCCAGTCTGCACGTTCGACCAGTTCGTCGAACAGCTGCTGGTCCCCGCTCAGCCACATCGGGCAATATTCGACCCAGGCGTCCTCGTCGAGGTCGACCCTCGTCAGCTCGGCGAACGAACGGTCGAATTCGGGCTCGACGTCCCCAAACAGTGAGGGTTGTGCCCGCGGTGTCTCTGCGAACATACGTTCGAGTGTAGCCGCCATTCGGCTCTGTCGGTCGAGAGTTGGGCTGGCATGACCGGCGGCGTAATCTCTACGTGCACCCGGTCCCGTCGTCCAGAGGCCTAGGACGCCGGCCTTTCAAGCCGGAAACGCCGGTTCGAATCCGGTCGGGACTGCCAGTCGTTCTCCCTGTTCACAGGGTCTTTGGCGTTGTCGCCAACTCCCGGATTGTGCGTTTGGGCCTCATCTGGGCCTTGCGCGAACCGGGCAATGTCGTCGAGGTGGTCGGCCGTGCGGTCGTCCAGGCCCTCCATCAAGTGGCCGTACCGGTCCATCGTGACCTGGATCGAGGAGTGTCCGAGGCGTGTCTGAATGGTCTTCGGATGCTCGCCTGCAGCGATCAACCAGGCTGCGTGAGTGTGTCGGAGATCGTGAATGCGACAGGGTTGACCGACGGACTCGGATAAAGCTTTGCGCCAGATACGGCTGAATGAGCCCCGACGCAGGAACTCACCCATCTCTGTGGTCCAGATGACGCCCTCGACAGGCGGGTAATTGCTCAGGTGGCTGGCGATCGTGTCGACGACGACCCGGGGAAGACTGATCGTACGTTCGGATACCGCCGACTTGGTTGGGCCAACTGAGGCAACTGGCCCGCCGCTTCGACGAGACTCGATCGAATCGTCAGCCGGCGGCGAAGAAGGTTGATGTCGGCCACTCGCAGCCCGGCCAGTTCGCCCCACCTCATGCCGGTGTACACCGCCACGATGGGTAGGCTGGCATAGCGGTCGGGGAGCGCCCGCGACAAGAGCTCGACGTCTAGAGGGTCGAGGATTCGCATCTCGGTTCGCCGAGGTTTGGGAAGTCGTATCCCCTTGGCCGGCGAGGAGAGGATGACCCGATCCCGAACGGCGAACTCGCCACAGTTGTCGATGAGGCGCCCGAGTCTGTGTTCGACCTCCAATCGGCAGTACAGAATCGGGCCGAACGGCTCGACGTCCGAGAACGAGTCCTAGACGAGCGAGAGAACCGACTGCGTAGAGCCGAGGATCTGCTGAGAGAGCGGGAGGCCCGGCTCCACCAACGATCGGATCCGATCTCTGGTGCGGTCGCCGCTGTGAGCGTGGGGAGGAACGACCCGTGTCCCTGTCGCTCCGGTCTCAAGTACAAGCGATGCCACGGTCGGCCAACATGAGGACATCCGCGAGCTGTCGATGACTGTTATCCACTAGCGCAGAAATGCCGGTTCTAGTGCGGGTCAGTTCTTCGATTTCGGGGCTGGCTGGCGTTGATATGCGCTTGCTGGAGGAGGGAAGCCCACTTGTGTTGGTCCGCAGCAGCCAGGAGAGCGTGACGGCGTAGGTTCTTCCGCATGAGAACCACGTCAGTGTTGGGTCGGCGGATGAACCTTGTTTTGGTGAGTGCGGCGGTTGTAGCGGTTGTGAGTTCGGCGTGCTCGGATTCGACGGTGTCGTCGAATGTCGCTTCGGCTGACTCGTCGACGGTGGTTTCGGGTTCGTCGGATGGTTTTCCGACGACTGTTGTGGGTGCGGGTTCGGATCGTGAGGCGGCGCGTGGGTGGCTGTATGACACGACTTGGCCGGTGCCGACTGCTGACTCGTGGCGGACCAGTTCCATCGCTACTGGTGGGCTCCCCGACGAGATTGATAGGAGCCAGCTTGTTGCGGAGAGCCTGGAGGTTGGGCCTTATCCGATCTTCGGGATCACTCATGATGACGCGATCTTCGTTCTGGGTGGTGCTCCTCATCTCATGGACCTGTTCACAATGGCTCAGGGCAATGATCTTCCCGACGGAGCCGCCGAGGCGCTCGCTGACGCAGTTGTTGGATCCATAGCCGGGGGCTCCCCGAATGCGTATGTCGCCAAGATCGACCCGGAAACGATGACGTCTGAGCTCCTGGACCTGCCGAAGGGTTCCACACCGAACTACCCGGGCAGCATCGTCGCTCACCGCAACGGCATGCTCTACGCGGTGGGGACGGCGACGCTCTTTGAGATCGACCCTGGAGAGTTCGTCATCACCCGTTCGTTGGACCTGCCGCCCAACCCGTCCGACCCGGAGTCGACCATCTACAACACTCTCCAGGTCTCGGCCCGTAATGGTGACCTGGTCCTCAAGACGGCTCCCCAGGGCGGCAACGGCCAGCTGATCGCAGTCAATGTCGAGAACCTGGAGATCCGCAATCAGCTGGAAACGCCGCTGTCAAGTGCCCGAATGACTCTGCTGCTGCAGGGTGACACCGAATACGTATACCTGCCCGGCGACACGGCCACCCTCCGCCTCACCGTCACCGACGACGGGTTCACTCCCGACCCGGGCTGGTCCCAGACCTACCGGACAGCCGACGACGGCACCACGCCTGGCGTCGCCATGACCCCGACCGGTGGACATGACACTGTTGTGTTCCCGAACAACAACACCGTTCTCATCAACGTCACCGCCCCATTGGAGATGTTCTGGCAGTCGACCACCGACCCATCCCAAGAAGTGGGGCGGGTCAACGCCACAGCCACGGATCTTCCCGGCGGCACCTTCGCCCCACCCCCCGGCGACCCGTTCGACAATTCGGTCATGGTCGCCGCCGACGCCGTAAACGGCCGCCTCGCCGCATGGGCCATCAACGACGATGGATCCCTCGAGAACCTATGGACCACCGACGAATACGCAGTCTCCGTCGGAGCGGCCATCGTCGCCGACCAGCAACGCCTCTACACCGACGACCGAGAATGCAACAACCTCGGCTTCTGCACCCTCTACCTCGTCGTCGCCGACCTGATGACCGGAACCGAAATCGCCCGAGTGGAAGTCGCCGGCTCCCAACCAAGCATCGGCCGAATCTTCATCGGGCCAGACGCCGTCTACTACATAGCAACGCAAGGTGAAAGCAACCGCGGATTCCTGACCAAAGTAACCGCCACAGAATGACCTAACCGGCGGCAGGGACTCGGACCGTCCTCAATCACATGCCCACCGGACCGGAGGCGGGTCAGGCGACGGGACGTCGGAGAAGGTCACGCCAGGAAACCTAGACGACGTTGGCCGTGAACGGGCACGCAGATCAACTGATCCCGAGCGATAACGCACATGTCCGGTAACCACGCAGATCGGCACGTCCTGCGTTGTTTCTGCTCAAGTCTGAGGTCGCAACAGTGTGGTCTACGACTCTTGATCGCCGGTGGTGCGGAAGAAGAGCAGGGCGGTGACGGCCGCAACGGCCAGACCGATGACGACCGCGAGGAACCCGTCGATCCGCCGGATGTCGAGCACTAGGTAGATGATCTCGCCGGCAAGAGCTGCACCTAGGAATGACCAGGCAAGACGCAACGGTCTCGGGGAGATCCGAGCGAGGATCCACTCGATAGCAAGAACAAAGGGTCCGAAGACCAACTGGCCGCCAAAGGAAAAGAGCACGAGCACACCGAAGGGCAAAGCCAGCGCAGAGATGACGGCTGCCAACTTCGAACCGACCGTGCGGTCCGCCTCAGCTGGCGTTTCGAGTCCGGCGCTCCGCCGGTACTCGAGGGCGAACTCTTCGGGCGATCCAAGCCTCTCCGCCAGCTCTGATTCTGGGATCTCTCGAAGCTCGTCGGCGAGATCGGCGAGGAGACTCACACGCTCTTCCTCGTCGACATCGGCCAGCAGGCGTGCAACGCGATCCAGGTAAGCCTCCGAGGTACCTGGCATATCAGATCTGTTCACTGGTTCACCTGTCCTCTCGACCAAGTATCCGGTCCATCGTGTGAGTTATCTCATCCCAGGTCTTCACAGAGCGCTCCAACTGTGCAGCCCCTGCCTCATTGATCGAGTAGTACTTCCTTGGGGGACCGGTTTCGGAATCGACGATCTCGGAAGTGAGAAGCCCAGCTCGATAGAGACGCCTGAGAGTCCCATACACCGACGCGTCCGCAATCTCCGCGAACCCGTGTTCTCTTAGCTGTCGAACGAGGTCGTATCCGTAGGTGCGGTTGTCTCTGAGGGCCCCAAGCACTGCCGTGTCCAGGAGTCCTTTCAGAACCTGAGTTGGATCCACTTCACCCTCATCCACACTCCGGGGTACTACAGAGTGCATAGTAGCTCCCGGATGCGCAGATCAACATTCTTGGGCGGATAACGAGCATTTCGGGAGGTGCGCGAGATCGGCACCCCCCCGGGCGGTTCCCCGACGACGTCGGGGCCAGGCTGAGGCTTATCGCCGTGTTCACGATGTCGTGGTGGTCTCCCTACGCCCTTTCCTTGCCACAGCCACCCCGGTAGCGAGGAGCGCGATCAGGAGTAGGTGGTAGACGATGTCGGCTGTGGTTTGGGGGCCGACCCCGATGATGATGGTGAACACTCCGACGAGGGTTCCGAGGAGACCGAACCACAACGTGAGCAGCCCGATCGACAGCGGGCGTCTCCCGGGTAGCCAGGTAAGCCCGAGGCCGACGAGCATCACGGCCCCTATCACCGCTTCGGCGGTTCCGGCCTGCTGATGTCTGTGTCCTGTGGTCAGGACTTCGAGGTGGATCATCGACGCGACAAGCAGCGACACGGCGGCGATGACGATGATGAGTCGAACCGTTCGGATCACGACGGCGGGACCATCCCGGGTGGGCCGTCAAGGAGAGTCGGCTTGTATTCGAGCATCAGGATTCGCCCGTCGAAAGTCTGACTGGACGTCATTTCGAGGGCGATGTCGGGGTAGCCGTCGTAGATCCGATTGGCACCGGTCTTTCCGGTGATGACCGGGAAGACACCGACCCGGTACCGGTCGACGAGACCGGCTTGGAGGAGGGCTCGCGCGAGGGTGAGACTCCCGAGCGTGCTGAGCAATCCCGACCCTTCGGCCTTCATCTTCTTGACGGTTTCGACGGGGTCGGCCCGGACGAGAGTGGTGTTAGCCCACCCGAGTGGCTCTTCGAGAGTCGAGGAGAACACGACCTTGGGCGCCCTTGTGAGGTCGTCGAGGCTTGCTTCTTCGACGTCTCTCGTCGACACGTCGCTGTTGTAGAAGCTCGACATGAGCCGGTAGGTGTTGGCGCCCATGAGGTGTGTGACTTCTGGTTGTTCGTTGAGCCAGGCCAGATACTCGGGTCCTTCCATACCCCAGAACCCGGGCCATCCCTCCGCTGAGGCGTAGCCGTCGAGGGATGTGATGAAGTCGACCATCAGTTCGCACATTTGGATCTTCCTTTCAGTTCGATGGTGTCCGCTCGTAAGTGACGTGCACGGCGTTGCGTGAGACACGCACCTCTCGCTGGTGGTAGTGCTGTCGTGTGCCGGGTTTGAACAGTGGTGTGCCGCCACCTGTGATGATCGGTGCGATATGTAGACGCAACTCGTCGGCGAGGCCCTGTTCGATCGCCTGTCCGATCACGTCCCCACCACCCATGATGTACACATCCCCGTCGGTCGCAAGTCGTTTGGCTTGGTCAACGGCTGAGGCGATTCCTTCGACGTAGCTGACCCTCATGCCGAGTTCGGTGACGAGACGGGCGTCGTCCAGGGGATGGTGGGTGACGACTACGAATGGCGGGGTTCCGGCTTGGTCGGCGCCGTAGCCCATTTCGGTGCTCCATCCGTCGGTGGCGTTGACGACGTCGAAGAGGCCACGGCCCATGATCACCGCACCAGTCACCTTCGTCGACATCTCGAGGATCTCGGTGTCGACCTCGTCCTGATCTGTCACCCATGCGTGGACTTCGGGTGCGTCGCCCAGACCGCGTCCGACTCCGGCTCCCTCACCGGTGACGTAGCCGTCCAACGACATCGAAATGTCGGCGATCACCTTCGGATCATCGGTACTCATGGTGTTGGTCTCCTCGTTCATGGGTGGGTCTTCTGGTTGTGAAGTGCATTTCGCTCGTGACTCCTGCACCTCATCGGCCGGCTAGCTCGGTGACGACTGGTGCGAGCAGGTCGGCGGCTCCGGCGCCGAACACGAAAACTGCGTTTGCCTCGACTCCGACTTCGAGGCGTCAGTAGGTAGTCACAGGGGTCTCGAGATCGTGATCGTCTCCGTCCCGATGCATAGAGCAGATCACCGATCGTGCATGGTTCCGCTCATATGAGAGCATCCGCCATCGGCACTTTCAGTTCGGGCTTCCACCATCGGGGCCTGTAGCTGATACGTAGAATCCGGCTGGGACTGCCCAGCGTTCCCATGGTCATGAAGTTTCGGCAGTCGTTCGGCCCTCGCCTCGGTTTCGGCCCCCGCCTCGGTCTCGGTTCCCGTTACCGGTTCACGAGCCCCAGGGCCAGCAGTCGAACCCGCTCGTCTCGTAGGTCAACCCGGGAGCGGTGATCGACGTGATACAGAAGCTCGTCACCGTGCTGTCGGGCGCCAGGCGCTTCACGACCAGTGCGTTGGCCAGGAACCCTCCATATCCGATGTCGTCACTCTCGCTCAGGGCCGAGGCGTTGGCGGTCCTCTCTCGGCCTCGCTTGTCCACGTAGGTGAAGACACCCTCGACGGTGGCACCACCCACGAAATCGCCCATGTCGTCATAGACGGCGATCGCTGCCTCGGCGTCGCGACCTGTACTGATTATCGGGTTCACCACGCCGCTGACGAGCGTTGCTTCGACGGGCGAACTGACATCCAGGACTGCAGTGGTGGTGTCGGTCAGTTCGCCGTCGCTGACAGTGAGACCGACCGTGTAGCGGCCGGCGGTGGTATAGCTGTGACTCGGGCTCGCCTCCGTGCTCGTGCCTCCATCGCCGAAGTCCCACACGTAGCCGAGGGCCGTCCCTGGATCAGGATCGCTTGAGAGATCGACGAAGTCGCAGTCGAGTTCGACACACTCGACGGAGAACCCGGCAGTTGGAGCCTGATTCACCGGCACGACACTGACGACGACATGGGACGTGGCGGTCGAGGTCTCGGTGCCATCGTCGGCGATCAGGGTCACGTCGTAGCCGCCCTCCGTGTCGTAGACATGAGACGGGTTGGTGGCGGTCGAGGTCGTTCCGTCACCGAAGTCCCATGAGTAGATGAGCGTGTCTCCGATATCCGGATCTTGTGACGTGTTTGTGAATGTGCAGTCGAGACCGACGCAGTTGGCATCGAATGAGGCAATGGGCGCCGTGTTTCCCGTAGGCGGCGAGGAATCGCCACAGGAGCCGTCTCCGCCAAATAGCGGGCCGTTGAGGAAGAGAAGGGGCTCAGGACTGGAATCCACGTCCACGAAGCCACATGCCGAGCTCTGCGGCGCCGCCGCGCCGATCACTGCCGACTTGATGGCCTCCACATCGGCTCTGTTGGCCGTGGGTGCGTCGTTCTCGGCGATGTACCGGGCGATGGCCCCGGCCACAAACGGGCTGGCCATGCTGGTCCCACTCTTTATCGAGTACCCGTCGTCCAGATCGGTGGAGAAGATGCAAACCCCGGGCGCCGCTATCTCGACGGTAGGCCCGAAGTTGGAGAAGTCGGCGAGTGTGTCGTCCTGATCGGGTCGGCAGGTCGCGCTTCCCAAGCCACCGGGGAGACCGTCGAAGTCGGCGAGGGCCGACACGGCGAGAGCGTCAGGCGCATTGGCGGGTGAGAACAGGTCGGCGCTGGTGCCATCGTTGCCTGCCGCCACCACGAAGACGATCCCCGCGTCCGTCGCCGCGGCGATGGCGTCGTTGATCGCCTGCGATGTGCCCTGGAAACCCAGGCTCATATTGGCGACCTCGATCACGTCGGCCTTCGAGGCGACCCCATCGATCCCGGCGAGGATCATGCCGCTGGTGCCCGTACCGTCGGCTCCCAACACCTTGAAGGAGTGGAGTGTCGCTCCGGGGGCAACCCCAATCGAGCCGATGTCGTTGTCCAAGGCGGCGGCGATGCCCGCCACATGGGTGCCATGCCCGTGATAGTCCTGGAAGTCGCCCGAGCCGCTGCAGCCGCCGGGCAACAGCGGATAGAGGATGGCGCCGGTGCAGTCGCTGACCCATCTCAAGTTGAGATCGAGATGCGATCTGGGGGTCCCGTCGGCCCTCGTCCCGATGTATACACCGGTGTCGAGAATGGCGATGTCGACATCCATCGGGACCGTTGGCGGGTTGACGTCGGCTTCGATGCGATCGACGCCGGTAGGGATCGGCTGGGTGCCAAACGCCGTCACCTCGACCACGGGTTCGATATATGCGACTCTCGGGTTGCGCGTCAAGGCTGCGGCGGCCTGTTCCGGTATCGACAACGTGAACCCCTGAAGGGCCGTCGTGTAGACGAAGCCGACCTCCCCCCCTAGCTGAGCGCTGACTTCGGCGGCGACGTCGGCGACCGACTCTCGTGTCGGGTGCAGGACGACGATGTACTCACTATGGGGACCCGCACCCAGCGCCGGGATCGTGATCAGGGCCAATGAGATCGTCATCGCCATGGTCAGAAGTCGGCTGCGCATGTCTTCCTTCCCGCTCGCCCGATATAGAGGCTACTCCGTCGACCACTCACCGTGAAGGGGCGAAACTTGGTGAGGTGGGGTGACACGTCACCATCGTGTCCTGCGGTCAGCGGGAGTACGGGACGCTCATGCTCTGGAGGGAGTGGGCCCTGAAACGACCGGCGCGTTGAGCCGTCGGGCGATTCGTGCAGGATTTCCGCCACGAATAGTGTCTGACCCGGCTCATTCGGTCTCCCATGTCCAACGACGCAATCGTCTTCTACAGCACGCTCGTGGCGCTTCTCGCCCTCGTCGCCCTGGTAGCTGCCGTGGGTCTCCTGGTCCTTCGAATGGTCAGGGGCCCGGAAGCGGCGAGCGTCCTGGGAGTCAAGGCGATCTGGCTGGCTTGGGTCGTGGCCCTCGTCGCCACGGTCGGCTCGCTCATTTTCTCCGAGGTCATCCATTTCGAGCCGTGCCGCTACTGCTGGTTCCAGCGAATCGCCATGTACCCGATGGCGATCATCCTCCTCGTGGGGGCAGTACGACGCGAGTTCCAGGTGAAGTACTACGCCCTACCGCTTGCGCTCGTCGGTCTGGGGATCTCGATCTACCACTACCTGATCCAGACCTTTCCCAGTCTCGAAGCGGGTGGTTCCTGCGGTGCGGTGCCGTGCACCGCGAAGTACGTCGACATCTTCGGATTCATCAGCATCCCGTTTATGGCCGGGAGTGGGTTTATCGTGATCGCAGTCCTATTGGGTTTCTATGTCAACAAGAACAGCACCAAACAAGAAGCAAACGTCGAATAGCAAGACGATCTGGTGGATCCTGGGCGGAGTCCTGGGACTCGGGTTGGTCGTCTGGCTGGCGTTCGCCATCGCCAGTGAGCCGACCCTCGATGACGCCGTCGCCTTCGGCGACGTCACCGTCGAAGGGCAGGATCTCCCCTTCTTCGACTCGGCGTCCACCGACCCGGCCATCGGCCAGGTAGCCCCGGTGGTCACCGGAAACGACTGGGAAGACAACGAGTACACAATTGGCCCGAGTGACTCGGCCAAGATCGTTGTGATGCTGGCGCACTGGTGCCCCCACTGTCAGGCCGAAGTCCCGATCATCAACCAATGGCTCGCCGCCGGAAACCTGCCCGACGGGGTCGAGATGTACGGGGTGACCGTCCTCACCAATCGTCTTCGCGACGGCAGCACATGGCCGCCGGGGGAGTGGCTCGACGGTCAGGGCTGGGCCAGCCCGACGATCATGGACGACGAGTCCGGGAGTGTGGTCACGGCGTACGGGTTGACCTCGACGCCGACGTACGTGGTGTTGGGCCCGGACAACGAGAATCTGGGTCGTTTCGCCGGTGAGATCGGCGTCGCCGGTCTGGACAGCATCGCCCAGATGGCGGCCGAGAGCGTCGAGAGCTAGGTCTCCAGGGCCCTGATCTTGTCCAGTCGGCGGACATGACGTTCGTCCCGACTGAACTTGGCCTCTATGAACGTCTTGACCAGGTCCTCAGCGAGAGCCTGACCGATGACTCTTGAGCCGAGACAAAGGACGTTGACGTCGTCGTGCTCGACCATCTGATGAGCGGTGTAGGCATCGTGAGCGACGGCGGCGCGGATCCCCTGCAGTTTGTTGGCCGCGATGGAAGCGCCGGCACCGGAACCGCAGATGATGATGCCCCGGTCTGCCCTGCCATCCAGCACGGCATGCGCCACCGCCGCCGCGTAGTCGGGATAGTCGACCGGGTCGGTGGAGTGTGTCCCCAGGTCGTAGACGGCGTGACCGGACTCGGCCAGCCAGGAAGCGAGGTGCTCCTTCAAGGGGTAACCGGCATGGTCCGATCCGACAGCGATTCTCATGACGGGCGGCAGGGTAGCCACGGCGGCGGTTTTGGCCGGGTCACCCGGTGTTTCGGGGCGGGCGGGGTAGATTCGCGGTGATGTCCCAGATCCTCGTGGAGGGTGGTGCGCGTCTTGCCGGAACCGTGCAGACCCTCGGTGCCAAGAACGCCGTCCTGAAGGAGATCGTCTCCACACTCCTCGCTCCGGGTCGGCATCATCTCACCAATGTGCCATCGATCCTCGATGTCGAGCTCATGGCCCAGGTCCTGGAGCACACCGGATGCCGGGTCGAGCACGGTGACCACGAGCTGTGGATAGTCGTGCCCGACGAGCCCAACCCGGAGGCACCGATCGAGTTGGTGCGCCAGATGCGGGCATCCATCGTGGTCCTGGGGCCACTTCTCGCCCGGTGTGGAGAGGCGCGGGTGGCCCTGCCTGGCGGTGACGACCTCGGGGCGCGCCCGATCGAGTGGCACATGCATGGCCTGGAGCAGATGGGCGCCGACTTCGAGCTCGTGCACGGCGAGTTGGTGGCTCGTGTCGACGGTCGTCTCAAGGGCACCGAGATCGAACTGCCATTCCCCTCTGTGGGCGCCACCGAGAACCTGCTCTTCGCCGGGGTCCTCGCCGAAGGCGAGACGATCATCGTCAACGCGGCACGGGAGCCGGAGATCCAGGACCTGATCGACCAACTAAACGCGATGGGGGCCGACATCGAGGGGGGCAGCTCTTCGCTGGTGACGATCCGGGGTGTGGAATCGCTCCGTCCGATCGAGCATAGGGTGGTTCCCGATCGTCTCGAGGCAGGCACATACGCGGTCGCGGCCGCGATCACGGGCGGGGACGTCACGGTCACGGGTTGTCATCCCGACCACCTGAGGATGGAGCTGTCC
>JBAPYG010000298.1:0-2475 GCA_049284615.1 Acidimicrobiia bacterium | reverse complement strand
CTCAACACGCAGGTTCGATTCCCGTCACCCGCTCCCCACGCGAATCCCACCACCCATCCGTGGTGCAGACGACAACCTCAAGCGCAGACGTCTGCACACGCGATCGTTGGAAACCGGTCTTGGCGGTGATGCCTACCATGCGCGACGCATGATCTTCTCGGACCGATCCATCAAGGAGGCACTCGATCGCGGCACCATCCAGATCGATCCTTACGAGCCATCGTATGTCCAGCCCTCATCGGTCGACCTGAGGGTCGGCGACGGCTTCCGTGTCTTCGTCAACCACAAGTACTCCGAGATCGACCCACGCTCCCCACAGGAGGACTTGACCCAGTTGGTGGAGGTGGGCGAGGGTCCGTTCATGCTCCATCCCGGGGAGTTCGTGCTCGGGTCGACACTGGAGCGGGTGAAACTCGGTGAGGACGTCGTCGCCCGTCTCGAGGGCAAGTCGTCGTTGGGGCGTCTCGGTCTGCTCATCCACTCCACGGCCGGGTTCATCGATCCCGGATTCGAAGGCCACATCACGCTGGAGCTCTCCAACGTGGCCACGCTCCCGATCGCCATTTATCCCGGGATGAAGATCGGCCAGATCAGCTTCTATCAGATGACCACGGCGGCCGAGTTCCCCTACGGATCACCCGAGCTCGGTTCGAAGTACCAGGGCCAGTCGGGGCCTACTGCGAGCCGCTCTCACCGCGACTTCGACGCGCACTAGCGCGTCTGCGTATATTTCGGATTGGTCAGGTCGAGCACAACACGGCGACCGCCGGATGCGCGAGACTGTGGCCGTTGGTCCGATGCCCGATTGAGTCCCCACTCTGAAGCTTCCACAGGCTTCACAGGGCAAGTGACAAACCCCTCCGCGGCAGCCACAAGGCTGCCGCTCGGTCTATCCGACCTGTCTGACCCACGTCTCGATACCGGAGATCACCACAACGTGTCTGTCGAAGGCTTCGTCAGGTGACGTCCCTGCCCAGATTGGCGAAGCGCGTGAACTCGGGTTGGAAGGTCATCTCGACCGGTCCGGTCGAGCCGGCTCGGTGCTTGGCCACGATTATCTCGGCGATCCCCTTCTTGTCCTGGTCTTCGGGGTGGTAGTACTCATGGCGATAGACGAACATGACCACGTCTGAGTCCTGCTCGATGGAACCACTCTCACGCAGGTCTGAGAGCCGCGGTCTCTTGTCTTCCCTCGATTCCAGGGAACGGTTGAGCTGGGACGCGGCGATGATCGGCACCTCGAGCTCGCGGGCGAGGTTCTTGAGGTTCCTCGAGATCTGAGCGATCTCCTGTTGGCGGTTCTCGGGGCCGTGGGCCTCCATGAGCTGCAGATAGTCGACGACGATGAGCGAGAGGCCCTTCTTGCGCTTGAGGCGGCGGCATTTCGCCCGGATGTCGGTGACAGTGACCACCGGGGAGTCATCGATGTAGATGGGAGCCTTGTACATCTTCCCGGCGGCGTCGACGACACGCTGCCACAACGGCCCGAGCTGACCGGAGCGCAGCTTCATCGAGTCGACCTTCCCGACCGAAGAGAGGATCCGCTGCACGATCTCCTCCTTTGACATCTCCAGCGAGAAGATGGCCACCGACTCCCCATTGGAGGCTGCGTTGGTGGCGATGTTCAAGGCGAGACTGGACTTGCCCATCGCCGGCCTACCCGCGATTACCACGAGGTTGGCTGGTTGCAGACCGGCGAGCTTCTTGTCGAGATCGGTGAAGCCGGTGGCGAGACCATTGATCTCACTGCCTTGCTGCTCGAGGAGCTCGATGTGCTCGAGGACATCCTGAAACAGGGGCCCCACCTCGAGGAGGGTTTGAGACGATCTCTTCTCCGCCACCCCTAGAACTGCCTGCTCGGCACGGTCGAGGACCGCGGATATCTCGTCGTCGATATCGAAGGCGAACTCGGTGACGGAGGCGCCGGCCCTGATCAACTCGCGACGCTTGGCGTGCTCCTCGACGATGCTCGCGTAGTAGACGACGTTGGATGTCGAGGGGACGATGTCGACCAAGCGGGTCAGGTATTGGACCCCGCCGATCTTGTCGAGCTCACCTTTTCGTCGCAGACTCTCCGAGACCGTGACGGCATCGATCGCCTGGCTGGTGTCGAAGAGATCGCGCATCGACTCGAAGATGGCTTGATGGGCCGGGACGTAGAAGTCGTCGGGGTGGATCTGGTCCATGACCTCGTTGACGGCGTCTTCGGACAGGAGGAGGGCGCCGATGACCGACTCCTCGGCTTCCCGCGAGTGGGGTGGCTGCTTGTAGCCGGGTCGCATCTGGGTCGTCGGTTGGCCAACAGTGGTCATGTATGTCCTCTTCCTCCATTTCAAACACGGCGCACCGACAGATTTGGTCTTTGCGCGATAAACCCCGCCTGGGGCGGGGAAGCCATGGCCGCCGGTGGCGGGGGGAAGTGGGAGCAACTTAGGCGCCACCCGGCACTGGGCCAAGATAGAACGCTGCTTGTTT
>JBAPYG010000297.1:0-4305 GCA_049284615.1 Acidimicrobiia bacterium | reverse complement strand
CAGCTTCCTGCCTTCGATGTTGGCATGGCCGGTGCTGAAACAGCTGGCACCGGCACAGTCATCGAGATTCCATCCCTCCTCATCTTCGTGGTTGCCCATCGCCAGATAGACCGGGGTCGAATGGGCGAAGTTCCCGAAATAGTCGCGCTGGGTGAGATAGAGCTGGTCGACTGCCGCCTGGTTGGGGCTGGCATCGATGTCGACCATGAACGTGTCACCCAGATCGAAATGGAGGTCTGGCTCGTCGTCGGCAACGTTGAACGTGGCGTCGCGGTATCGATCGGCGCTGCCGCCGGTGCTGCCGAGGTGGGAGTCGGCGATGAGCGTGAAGGTGAAGCTCTCCCCTGAGCTACGACCGGTGCGGAAGTCGTAAATCGGTCTTTGTATGACGTTGCCCAGGTCATCGGGCTCTCGGTATTCCATCCGATAGAAGTACTGCGTGTTCGCCGTGAGGCAGTCGATGGTGATCTCGTACACCTCGTCAGCGTCGACGTCGACGAATCCGCCTGTCGACTGTTTCAGATTCGACGCCGAGGTTCCGTAGATGTACCGAATCGCAACATCCTCGCCCGGAACCACGTTGATGGTGATCGAATGGTCCGTGGCTTTGCCTAAGAGCTCGGTGCCCTCCCAGTCGATTTCGGCCGCTCGAGCAGGGGGCGCGATCACCACCATCATCGATGCCAGCATCGCCACGATGAGGGCGACGACCCCGCTCGATCGCCGTCTCGATGCCCGGTCGAACCAGTCTTCCCCGACAAGCACGCGCATTAGCCGCCCCTCTTGTGTCTGTAGCCTCCATCACCCAGCGTAGGCGAAAACTGCGGAACGTGTCGAAACTATCCGATCCGTGTTCAAGATGACTAGACCATTGATCCCATTGAGAAGCCCCCGGGGGAGACTGAGATCCACCGGGGGCTTCCTGGGTTGGATGAGAGCTGAGGAGGAAAGACAGTTCATCCTTCGCTCGATCTATCGGAACACGCGACACATTGCTGACTGGGCCGCGTGACTCATGACGCGATTGGTGGGCGCGGAGCTGATCGACTCATATCGTCGGTGTGAAAGTCCCCTTGTTCCTGCCGGTTGCGCGTAGGGGATCAACGAGTGGAGCTGAGGGGATTTGAACCCCTGACCCCTTGACTGCCAGTCAAGTGCTCTGCCAGGCTGAGCTACAGCCCCTTGCGGGACGGTCAGCTTATTGCGGCACACCCATCAAGGGGAAACCCGCTCACGAGTCGGTTACCGCTGGCTCCTCCCAGCTGATCCTCTCGGCGTCCCCCCAGAGACGCTCGAGCGAGTAGTACTCCCGGGGCCCCGCCTGGAAGATGTGCACGATGATGTCGCCGTAGTCGACCAGACACCATTCACCTTCGGTGCGGCCTTCGACCCGAAGCGGTTTGACCCCGTGGGTCTCCCCGAGTCGCTCCTCGACGTGGTCGGCTAGTGCCTGGACGTTGACCCGCGACGAGCCGGTGGAGATGACGAAGACATCGGAGAGGAAGAAGGCTTCTTCCACATCGAGCAGAACAATGTCGGTGCCGTTCTTGGCATAAAGGGCATCGGCCGCCATGCGGGCCATTTCGACACTGTGCTCTATGACGTGGTCTCCATCTAACTGAGTTGCCCCACCATATCGCCTCGGCCAGCATCCGCATAGAGGTCGTTGGACTCGATGTAGTCGTGCACGGCTCGGGTCACCAGGTAGCGATACGGACGTGACTCTCGCGCCCTGAGCCTGATGTCGGTACCGCTGATCTCGAGCATCCCCATGTCGACATGAACGGCATCGGGATACTCGGGGCGGTGCACTCCCGGGCGAGGCGCGATCGCGATGGTGGCGCGATCGGCGATCTCCTTCCAACGGTGCCAACTGTCGAGGCCGGCGGCGGCGTCGGCGCCAACTATCACGAACAGCTCCTCCCCCGTCGGGAACGAGTCGAGCGTGTCGATGGTGTAGCTAGGGCCCTGCCGCCGCACCTCCCGATCGTCGACGTCGATGCCGTCGACTCCTTCGAGGGCCAGACGGCACATCTCCAACCGGTGGTGGGCCGGGGTGATCGCCCGATCGGACTTCTGCCAAGGATCACCTGCGGGAACGACCAGAACACGGTCGAGTGCCAATTGGTGGAGGGCGCATTCGGCCGTGTGTAGGTGGGCGATGTGGATCGGGTCGAAAGTCCCTCCGAGAATTCCTGTTCGCACGGCGTCGAGGATAGGGCCGGGGCGGTGTGACCAGACGCAGCGCGCGCGTGATGTCGGTGTCGGTACACCCCTGGAGCCCGAGTGGATTCACATAGGAGCCTGCTATCCGTGTCGACAGGTGCACCCCGGGTGCTCCGTGTGGCGAACCTGTCGTCCCGACGACGGCTCCCCGAACGACACTTGCACCGGCTGACACATCGATTCGACGGAGATAGGACAGCGACACCTTGTACCCCGGCACCGGCTCGATGGTCACCGTCTTCATGCCGGCCACGGAGCCGGCGAATGTCACGGTTCCCGAGACCGGCGCCAGTACCGGCTCGCCAACGTTCGCCGCGTAGTCGACCCCCCAATGGCCGCCATAGGAGCCGACCGGGGCATACCCGGCAACCACCGGTCCTCCTACTGGAGGGCTGATGCAGACGGCCACGATGGCGAACGCTACGAACATCTCTCCCAGTGCCGAACGTACGGTCCGCCGGTTTCGGAAACCAGGGGTTCGCGCCTAATTTCGCGCACGAAGCAAAAGGAGAAACATGACTGCTGCCCGCATCGGGCTGATGGGCTTTGGAAGGATCGGCCGTAATGTCTTTCGCCTTCTGCACGATCGAGACGACATGGACATCGTCGCCATCGCCGACATCGCCGCACCCGAGGCCCTCACCTACCTCTTGAAATATGACTCCATCTACGGACGCTTCCCCGTCGAAGTCGAGTACGACGACGGTCGATTGCAGTACGGGTCCAAGGTGGTTGCCTTCATGGACAGCCGGACTCCAAGTGACACGAGCTGGTCGGAGCACGAAGTGGACATCGTGCTCGACACCACCAGCCGGTACAGGTCGAAGAAGGCCCTACAAGGCCATCTCGACTCTGGCGCATCGCACGTGGTGCTGACTTCGAGCCCGGAGACTCCTGGCGAGATCCCGTTGATCCTTCGCGGAATCAACGACTCGGTGCTCGACGACCATCATGAGATGGTGGCGCTTGGTTCGAACACATCCAACGCCGCCGCGCCCATCCTCCGGATCCTCGACGAAGCCTTCGGGCTGGAGCGGGTCTACATGACTGTTGTCAAGGCGATGTCCAATGCAGGGCGACTCGCCGACGTGCCCACCGACGCCTACCGGACCAGTCGTGCCGCCGGGGAGAACATCATCCCCGCCGAGACCAACACGGCCGAGATAATCACCCAGGTCCTCCCTGAGCTCAGCGGCAGGATCATGGTCTCGGCACTGAACGTGCCGGTCCCCGACGGTTCGACAGTCGACATGGTGGCGGAGGTGTCCCGGTCCGTGACAAAGAGCGACGTCAACGCAGCCATCGAGAAACAGGTCTCGGAACACTACGGCGATGTGATCGAATACGTCGCCGACCCGATCGTCTCCTCCGATGTGCGGCTCAACTCGCATTCGGGCATCTATGACAGCCTGGCGACGTTGATCACAGGCGAGAACATGGTGAAGACGATCACGTGGTTCAACAACGGATGGGGCTACTCCCACCGGGTCGTCGAAGTGGCTGCGTCCGTCGCAGCGAATGGAGGTTCGGCATGACGAGAGTCGCAATCAACGGGTTCGGGCGGATCGGCCGCGCCGTCTTCCGGATCATCGCGGCCCGCCCCGAGTCCGGCATCGAGGTGGTGGCCATAAACGATCTCTCCGATGACGACATCCTCGCCTACCTGCTCGAGTACGACTCGGTCATGGGCCGGTTCGACCAAGAGGTGTCGGTGGCCGATGGAGTGATGAAGGCGGGCGATCACGAGATCAAGATGCTGGTCGAGCGTGACCCGGCGATGCTCCCGTGGGCCCAGTTGGACGTCGACATTGTCATCGAGTCGACGGGCGTCTTTCGGGATCGCGCCTCCCTGCAGAAACACCTCGATGCCGGGGCGAAACGCGTCATCCTCACCGTGCCCGCCAAAGACGAGATCGACGAGACGATCGTCCTCGGGGTGAACGACGGGGAGCTCGGTCCCGAAGACTTGATCGTGTCCAACGCGTCTTGCACGACCAATTGCCTGGCGCCACTGGCCAAAGTCCTGGACGACTCCTTTGGGATCAAGAAGGGTGTCATGACCACGGTCCACGCCTACAC
>JBAPYG010000296.1:0-1628 GCA_049284615.1 Acidimicrobiia bacterium | reverse complement strand
CCGCACAGGCGGTGAGGACGAGTAGCGCCAGCACGATGAGGGCCGCGATGCGGATCTTCCTGCTCACGCCGGCACCACCTCCACGCTTATGCCATTGAGCTTGGCGTTTCCGGAGAGAGGGTCGGTCTCCCCGGTGGCGAGCACGTTGGAGTTGACTCCGGCGCTGTGGGATGCCACCGAGAGCTCCGAGCCCTCCATGTCGTGACCCCACCCGTGGGGCAAGCTGACCACGCCGCGCATGATGTCATCGGTGATCTCGACCGGCGCCACCAGGAGGCCACTCGCCGAAGAGATCTTCACCCGACCCCCTGCCAACACTCCGATGTGCGCCGCGTCGGCCGGGTTGATCTGAAGAGTGCATCGCTCCTTGCCCCTGACCAACACGTCGACATTGTGCATCCACGAGTTGTTCGACCGGACGTCACGACGGCCGATGAGGACGAGGTCACCGTCGGATGGGGCCATCGACGCCGTGCGAAGACGATCCACGTCTGCCAGCAGCTCGTCTCGTGCCAGCTCGACCTTGCCCGACGGGGTGCAGAGGTCGGCGGGGAGCCTGGGTTGCAGAGGGCCGAGATCGATCCCGTGGGGTGCTTGCTCGAGCTTCTCGAGACTGAGGCCATCGGGATTCGCCCCATAACCGTCCCCATACGGCCCGGTGCGCAACAGATGATCGAGCATGCGGGTTGGGCCCCGGTCCGCTCTGCTCATTGCCATGATCTCCTCAGGGTCCCGGCCATGGATGACCGAAAACGGGTCGGCGACCGCCGAACCGAGGCTCATGGCGAAGACGGCGTCGTCGAGGGAGTCGATGTCGGGTCTCGGTCCCTGGCCGGTGAGGGTGGATCCGAGACGCAGGAGTATCTCCCATTCGTCGGGTGTGCCCTCGGGCAAGTCGTACAGGGCGGGTGAGAAGTTGGCGATGTTGCGCACCGCCAGGCCGTAGAAGGCGAAGTCGTAATGAGGACGTCTCAATGGCGTGGTCCCGGGGAGGATGACATCGGCGTGACGGGTGGTCTCATTCAGATAGATGTCGACTGCGACCATGAAGTCGAGAGAGGACAGGGCTTCGTCGAGTCGCACGCTGTCGGGTGTCGACAGGATCGGGTTCCCCGCGATAGTGACCATGGCCCGGATCCGGTCGGGATCGGATCCGAGGATCTCGTTGGCCATCTCGGACACCGGCAGCTCGCCACGGACCTCGGGCTTGCGGTTCACACGCGTGGCCCAGCGCCCAATCTCGAACCGCCGCCGCGACCGTCTTTGCTCATGCGCAGACTTCGGGAACATCGCCCCACCGGGGCGGTCGAGGTTGCCGGTGATCACGTTGAGCACATCGGTCATCCAGGAGGCCAAGGTCCCGAACTCGGTGGTGTGAGTCCCGATCCGGCCATAGACGGCCGCCGAGTCGGCGGCAGCCAGTTCCCGTGCCAGACGTCGGATGGTGTCGGCTCCGATCCCTGTGGAGGCCTCGACCGACTCCGGGCTGAAGGCCTCGACGGCGGCGGCGACCTGGTCCAGACCGTCGACCACGTCTTCCAGCGAGCCCAGGGACGTGAGGTTCTCGGCGAATAGGACATTGGCCATGGCAAACAGGAACTGGGCGTCGGAGCCGGGCCGGATCGGGA
>JBAPYG010000295.1:0-1687 GCA_049284615.1 Acidimicrobiia bacterium | reverse complement strand
GCGCCCGACGACCACACCTTCTGGCCGTTGACGATCCACTCGTCGCCGTCGGCCACGGCTTCGGTGCGGAGCGAGGCCAGGTCGGAACCCGCGCCCGGCTCGGAGAACAGCTGACACCAGATCTCCTCGCCCGAGAGCAGGGGAGGGAGGAAGCGACGCTTCTGGTCCTCGGTGCCGTGGGTGATGACCGTCGGGCCACCGAGGGACACCCCGATCCGGAACACCGCATCGGGGATGTCGAAGCCTGCGCACTCCTGGCCCCAGATCACCTGCTCCATGAACGACGCGCCCCGGCCACCGTACTCAGTCGGCCAGCTGATGCCGGCCCAGCCGTCGGCAGCCGCCTTCGCCTGCCATTCCCGCGCGGTGGCGATGTCGTCGAGGGAGTCGCTCTCGCGCCCGAGGACGGACAGCACCCCGTGGGAGCTGTCGGTGGCGCGCGGCTCGGCGTGCGCCTCGAGCCACGAGCGGGCGGCCGCTCGAAACTCGGCTTCTTCCGGGGTGTCCTGAAAGTCCATCGTCGCGGGCTCCTGACCGACGTACATATTGACTGACGTACACGAGATGTGAACGGAGACTAACATCACAGCGGGACGATTGACGGACCTGTAAACGGGCGTTAGCGTCCCTGCTCGTTGGTGTCGGCCCGCCGGTCCCGGCGAGGCTTTCGACGGTTCAGGGATTGTGAAAGGGAGACGCAGATGCGGCAGTGGGGATGGATCCGGGTGGTGGCTGTCGTGGCCGCGTTGATGCTGGTGGCGGTCGCGTGCGACTCCGACAGCGACAGCTCGGACGACGACGACTCGGGCGACAACGGCGACGAGATGGTCGATCCGGCCGATGTCGACTTCACGGCCGGGCTCACGGGTGATCCGGTGAAGATCGGCGTGATCCTCGAGGAGACCGGTGGTGCGTTGGCGAACCCGGAGATCCCCGAGGGTGCCAAGTCGGCCCAGCTCCTCGTCAACGAAGCCGGCGGAATCCAGGGCCGGCCCGTGGAGATCATCACGTGCGACACCGCCAACGACCCCAACACGGCCGCCGAGTGCGGGCGCCAGATGGTCGATGAGGGCGTGGTGGCGCTGTCGGGTGTGTTGTCGGTTCACGCCGGTGAGTTCATGCCGCTGATGGAGGAGAACAAGATCCCGTCGGTGGCGCACACGCTGGCGGGTGTTCCCGGGTTCACGTCTCCGGCCTCGTTCCCGGTGATCGGTGGGATCGTGGCCACGGCTCCCAGCGTGGCGGTCGGTGTCGTGGAGTCTGGTGCCACCAAGGTGAGCACGCCACGTCCTGACCTGGCGGCGGGTGCGGCGATCCCGACGTTCGTGACGCCGGCGCTGGAGGCGTTCGACGCGACCTACGGAAACGATGTTCCGGTTCCGGAACTGGCTCCCGACATGGCGACCTACGTGCAGGCCTCGCTCGACGGTGGAGCCGACGGCATTGCGGTGTTCCTGTCGGGCCAGGACGCCACCAACTTCGTCATCACGGCCCGCCAGAGCGAGCCCGACATCCCGCTCGGGACCTTCACCACGGACGCTACCGCCTTCCGCGAGGCCCTCGGCCCGGATCTGGCCGGCATCGTCACATCGAGTTCGAGCACGTGCCCCTTCGACAGTGACGCCTGTCAGCAATTCGAGGATTCAATGGCCGCTGCGGGCTTCGAGTCCAGCGGCAATCGCCAGAG
>JBAPYG010000294.1:0-5835 GCA_049284615.1 Acidimicrobiia bacterium | reverse complement strand
CTATGGATGAGGGTCTTCGTTTTGCTATCCGTGAAGGCGGCCGGACTGTCGGCGCCGGACGAGTCGTGAAGATCAACAAGTAGGGCTCGCCCCTAAGCAACCGAAAGAGCACAAAATGGCATCCGACAAGAGACCGCCGCTGACGCTTGCCTGTACCGAGTGCAAGCGGCGGAACTACGTAACCACCAAGAACAAGTCGAACACACAGGATCGACTGGAGTTGAAGAAGTACTGCCGGTTCTGTCGATCACACACCGTGCATCGGGAGACGAGGTAGACGTGATTGGTGAGGGGGCCCTTCGGGGCCCTCTTTGTCGATGAGGGTCGTCCTCGTCATCGTCGGGATCGCCATCTCGATGTATGCACTGCACCGGCTCGCCGTGTACGCCGAGTCTCGGGGTTGGATCTTCTACCGGAGTCGACCACCGCGGGTGAAGATGCTTGGCCTGTTGGAAGAACTGGTGGAACCCCGTGTGGAGCACCAGATAGTGGAGATGTCCTCCGAGGCGATCAGGGCAGACCATGCGGAGTCAGGTGATGGCTACGGTGACATCGATGAACCTGAGTGAGCTGGACGGTCGGGAATATGGCCCGGTCTCATGGCTGATCACCGATGATTCGGTGGACGATTTCATCACTCTCACCGGAGACGATCCGACGCGCTGGGCCGAGTCAGCTCCCCCAGGGTTCGCAGCTTCTGCCCTCTTCGCCGTTGCCCCCGATCTCCTCGCCGAGCTGTATGAGCACTCGGTGGTCCATGGCGAGCAGTCGTTCGAGTGGATGGGGCCGCTCAGGCGAGCTTCGGCCCTGGAAGTCGCCGGCCGTGTCTCCCGGTTGCGCGAGCGGGGCGATGTCTACTTCGTCACCTTCGAGATGACGGCCACGGTCGCCGGCCGACCGGTACTCAACGGCAAGTCACTCTTCCTGGCCTCGGCTGAGTCGTCTCCGGCGGGACGGGCCCCGGCCGCGCGAGCAGAGCCGCCACACTCCGATACGGGTGACCCGAGGGTGGGCCAGGTGTCGGCGTCGCGCTCGGACCTGGTCAGGTACGCCTCGGCCACCCGCGACTGGAATCCCGTGCATTGGGATCACGAGGCCGGGATTGCGGCAGGCTTCCCCGGTGTCGTCGTCCATGGGCTCCTCCAGGCGGCGTGGGCACTTCGGGCTGGATCGGTCGGGACCGAGTCGACGACTCCCTTCTCGAGCGCCCGATTCAGGTTTCGCAACCCCCTTCTGCCGGCGCGTCCGGTTGACGTGTCGGTATCCGAGAGGGGAAGTGCGGTGGAGGTGGTCCTGGGGGAGGGTGACACCGAGTATCTGACATCGGCGATAGAGCTCGCCGATGAGTAACCCCGTCGAGCCAACCCAGGTCGAAATCGAAAAGGAACGTGATCTCATCTCGAGGGCGCAAGCCGGTGATCGAGCCGCCTTCGCCGCACTGGTGAGAGCACACCAGGACGAGGTGTACACATTGGCCCGAAGGTTGGTCGGCGATCCCCATCTGGCGGCGGACGTTGCCCAGGAAGCACTCATCAGGGCCTGGCGCGCCCTCCCCAACTTCCGTGGTGATGCCAGGTTCTCGACCTGGATCTACAGAATCACCGTCAACACGTCTTGGACCCACAAGAAGCGCGCCGCGCGTCATCGCGCTACTCCGGTCGACGACTACACGGAGCTGGCAGCCCCCATCGATGCCAATCATCCTGAGGTGGTCGGTGAGACCATCGAGCTGAGGGGACGGCTGCGCCGTGCCCTCGACCGTCTGCCGGCGGCGCAGCGCGAGGTGGTGGTCTTGAAGGACGTCTACGGATGGTCTCATGCCGAGATAGCGGGCTCGATGGGCATCACGGTCACCGCGGCGAAAGTCCGTCTCCATCGCGCCCGGGCGAAGCTGGCCCGTGATCTGGAGGAGTCGGCATGAGCCTGACCTGCGAACTGGCCTCGCCGTTCGTGGCGAACAGTGCCGTCGACGGTGGGGACGTGGCTCGGCCTTTTCGCTCTCACGTCGCAACATGTCTCAAGTGCCAGGCACGCCACGCCGCGATGACACGAACTGCTCGCGAGCTCTCATCGATGCAGCAGGAGCACTTCGTCGCCCCCCGTGATCTCGAATGGAGGGTCCTCTCTTCGCTCGAGGGCGACCTGGAGGTCGCCCGTACCTGGCGTCGGCCGGTGGCATGGGGAGCCGCGGCACTTTCGATGGCCGCCGCGGTCCTTATCTGGCGGCTGCGGCCCCGCACTTCCTGACCGGTACTCCTACAACATGATGCGCAGCGTCAGAGAGGTCAGCTCTGTGATCTCTCCTTCCGGGACCGGGAGACGGATCAGCCGGAAGCCGTTCGCAGGGGTGATCAGATCCTTGGCGGTGTCGAAGAATGCCGCCTGCGCCGTCCGGCCTCCGGCAAAGGGAAAGTCGCCGGACTGGCGGAACCTCATCGAGTTGTCTGCCTCGTCGCGGTGTTCCTCACATAGTTCCCGGTAGCGCTCGAGATCGAGCAGGTGCTCCATCTCGTCATAGAAGTCGAGGCTCGTGAGCCTGGCGGAGGAGAAGTGACGGAGAGTGTCCACTTCGAGGAGAGTCGAATCACCTACTTGGAGGTCGAAGCGAAGAGGTTGTTCCTTTTTTTGGGATCGATTCTCCCACTTGCCCCCCAAGCGGGTATGGAGGGCGGCGAGCCGGTACACCACCCTCGGGTGCTTGGTGGCATCGTCGTCGGTGGGTGTCCGGTTCGACATCCATGCCTTGGCCACGTTGGTCCGGACATCGAGCCCTGCAGCCAGGACCATCGTCCGGACCTCCTCGACCAACTCGCGCTTGTTCATCTCGGGGGCGACACTAGGTAGTCACCTGCGACCCGGTATGAGACGGCCCTCGCTGCCGCACCGGACCTCGTGCGCCGTTGATTCCAATCCGGGGGCGAGGCGTCGCCTGCGGTCCGACACGCCCCGAACTGGTAGTCGATGGGAAGAGCTCCTGTCGGCTCATCACATGGACCCTATGCGGGCTCGACGATCAATAGCCTGCTCGGGCCACCCCCATAGATGCCGGAAGCCCCGACGGCCAGTCGACCGTTTTCGAACTGCTCGACGAAGGTCACGTACCCATCGAGCTCGAGCACGGGCACGGCAGCCGGGTCCGCGGCGACCACGAAGACGGAGTCCTCGCTCTGACCCATCTCGAGATACGAGAGATTGTCGAGCCTCCCCACGAGAAATCCGGGGGCCCAGGGGCCGTGATCCAGCCACTCCACGCCGCTCGTGCCTGGGCGCCGAAGTTGCCATATGGGAGCGACACCTTCCCTGGTGACGGCGGGTGGCCCCCACGGAAAGCCGAAGTAGTCACCCCCGCGGATCGAGAGGACGCCTTCCGGGTAACGCCCGAGGTGTGTCCATCCGTCGTTGTCCACTGCGATGATCTGACCGGTCCCATCGAAGTCGAAGCCGTACACATTGCGAAGACCCGAGGCGTGGATCGTGTGATCACCGGAGTCAGGGTCGTAACGGACGATCGTGCCGAGCAGATCTGCTTTGGGATGTTGCAGGTCATCGATCATCTCCGGCACCTGCCACAGATGGTCCACCCCACCGACCGAGACGTATATCGCCCCGTCCGGACCCACTTCCACGTCATTGATCGCGTGCTCGGTGTTGACTATCGGTATCCCTGTGATCACTTCGCGGCGATTGGTGAGAGCCATGTCGTCATTGATGTCGTAGGCGACCAGGGCTCCCGAGGAGGAGTCGATGATCTTCATCTCCTCATCGGGCGATCCACCCATGCACGAGGGGAAACTCGACTCGCAGGTGAGCATTCCGACCTCACCGACGTACAGCGTGCCGTCGGTCGCGGCCAGACCCCGGGGAAAGGCGAGATTCGTGAGGGCCACCTCGAATTGCGCCGGATCGGCCGGGTCGTCGGGCAGGCGTACCGAATAGACCTCTCCAGTCGCCATCGAGATGAATCCTCGATCGTCGCCAACTGCCTCGAAGTCCATCGGCGGTCCTGGAAGCTCGAAGTCCCCGACCACGGTCTGCCGCATCGTCGGGCCGGTTCCCGTGCTCAGGGGTTGTGAGGCGACCAGTAGAGCGGGCGCGGCTATCAACACGATCAGCGATGCGCTAGTCAGATCGGCCCAGTCGCGATCTCGACGGCGGCCCGCGCTCATCCTGTTGGCCACCCGCTCGGGGAAGACCACCAGCAGCATCTCTCCGATCAAGGCGCCGAGGGCGGCGAGACCGATGACGATGACCACCCCCAACCAGGGGCGATAGGGCGTCAGAGTGCCCTCGAAGGCCGATCGCGCCAGACCGGCGATTCGATGGCCCAAGGTGAATGCCACCGCTGCCAGCAGGCCGGAGCCGAGGACGATGGCGACGGCCGAGAAATGCCCCCAGCGTTTCCCGGGCACACGCGTTCGCAGCGAGCTCAAGATGAGGAAGAGGGAGAGGCCGAGCAGGAAGAAGCCTGCCGCATTCTTCAAGAAGTCAGTCAACCCTGATTCGCCCCCCTCGGTAGCGGAGAAATCTAGCCACCCGGCTCGACGATTCAGCCCTCCCTGGCTGATGTGTTTCCCGATCGGTGAGGCGCGATATTTCGTTGGCTCCCGGAGCGAAGCGCGGAGATACCTTCCTATGCAGGACTTTCAACGCGATATCGGGGACGCCCGAACCCGGACACACCGCCCTGAGGGTGATTCTGTCCCGTCCAGAGGTGTAAGCACTGACGGGCATCCGGACACTTACCATTCGAACAGCGAGGTGTGGGTGTCGAACCACGATGCAATCGAACAAGGGGCCGAACCGGTGAGACTCTTCGACTCGCTCTTCGAGTGTTATCACGACGCAGTGTTGCGCTATTGCGTTCGGCGGCTCGGCCCATCAGAAGCCGAGGACGCTGCTGCAGACGTGTTCGCGGTCGTCTGGCAGCGTCTCGATCTGGTACCTGCAGGGGACGGCACTCGCGCCTGGATCATCGGCGTTGCATACAAGGTGGTGGGCAACAGATTTCGATCCCGGAGGCGACGAGCCCAGCTCTCACGGCGTATCAAGTGCGAGCAAGGGACTCGGCGTGAAGACTCACCTCCACCGGACCCCCAAACCCAAACGCTGCACTTGGCTCTTGGGAGGCTGAGCCAGACAGACCAGGAACTGATTCGTCTGGCCTCGTGGGACGATCTGAGTCGCTCCGAGATCGGAGAGGTCCTCGGGATCCGGGTCAATGCCGTCGATCAACGTCTCCACCGGGCGCGTACCCGATTGAAGACACATTTCGATCATCTGGCCGCAGCAAGCCAGGCATCAAGGCCCGAGGAGGCTTCGATATGAATCGTCTCTTGGAGCGCGCTGACCCCGCGAGCTCAGTCCGGGTCGACCGCGACCGGCTGCGCGCCCTCGTCGATGACCGCATTGGGCTCGAGCCGATCGTCCGGCCACGACCCCGCACCTCGATCCGGCCGTGGGTGATCGCAGCTGCGGGCTTCGCTCTGGTGCTCGCAATGGCGATCCCGACTCTCCTCAACCGCGCAGGTTCGTCTGATGTGCATCCCATCGGCGCGATCTCCGACCTGCCGGGAGTGGTGTCGGTGCTCCCCCTCGCCTCCGGCGGTGTGCAGACGATGGCGATCGACGGTGACGACATCTGGGTCGTGACTGCCCTCCAGAACGTGCTGCAGCGGGTGTCCAAGAGCTCGAATGAGATCGAAGAGACGTTCGACATCGATGGATATGTCGAGGGCGTCATCTCCGGAGGTGGATATCTGTGGCTCCTCAGCTACGACAACGGTGGGGAAGTTCTCAGGTTCGATCCGGCGGAGGGCGCCGTGGACCTGACAATCC
>JBAPYG010000293.1:0-5198 GCA_049284615.1 Acidimicrobiia bacterium | reverse complement strand
ACACATCACCGGCCGCCGATGTGCGACTGTGTAGTGCCACTTAAGGTGAAATCCATTGCAGCCGGGTCCGTGTCCCGGCGATACCACCCCGATTCAGTATTCGTTATCTTCGCGTTCCCGGAACATGCGAAAGGGCTTCCAAATGACCAATCCGAGAGTCGAGCACATCCACACCGGCGAGAACGACCCGAGATGGAACATGCCATACACCCCGGCCATCAAGGTGACTGGTGGGTCCCTCGTGTTCGCATCCGGTGTCACCGCGGCGCCCGTCTACCACTCCCATCCCCATGTCCCGGCCGAGTTCAGCGACATCCCCGACGACGCCGGGGAGCAGGCGGCGATGGCCATGGAAAACCTGAAGTCGGTCGTCGAGGCGGCGGGGGGCAGCCTCGGTGACATCGTGCAGCTGATCAGGTTCATGGTCGACCAGGAGAGGAATCAGGACGCCATCAACCGGGTGATGAACTCCTATCTGGGAGATCACCGCTCGGCGAGCACCTCGGTCGAGGTGGTGCGATTGGCCACCGACCCGAGATTGGTGCTCGAGTTGCAGGCGATCGCGGTCGTACCCGGCTGAAAGACAGCCCCACGGCGGAATCCCGTCTGCGACGTGCGACACGAGGCGGATTCGGATAGATTGCCGCCCCATGTCCTTTTTGATCAGCCTGCTCGGAACGGCAGCATCGCTGTGGATCGCCGTCTGGTTGATCGACGGCTTCGAGTTCGATGGCGCGTGGTGGCAGTTCCTGATCGCCGCGCTGATCGTCGGTCTGGCCAACGCAATCGTGAAGCCGATCCTCAAGCTGCTGAGCCTCCCTATCGTCGTCCTGACCCTCGGTCTCTTCCTCTTCGTGGTGAACGCTCTCGTGCTGCAACTGGCGGTGTGGTTGTCGGGTGTCTTCGATCTTGGGCTCACCTCCGACGGGTTCTTCTGGGACACCTTCCTGGCATCGATCGTGGTGACGATCGCAGGCTGGATCATCGGTGCGGTGCTCCCCGACGACGGCAAGACCGCCAGATACACCTGACCCTCAGGGCTGTTCGGCCGCCCGGTCCCAGGGCATTCGGGCCACCCCGCCAACCACGATCCCGACCACGGGCAAGCTCAACACCAGGCCGTTGAGGCCCTGCTCGTCGGCGATCCCGATGGCGGCCAGGAAACCGAGGCCGGTGCACACCAGCAGAACGGCGAGGACGGGGCGCCACCAGGCCGGTGCCGGTCGATCGTCACGCTCCGGTCGCTCGAAACGCCCGAACACGACCACGAGGAGAAGAGTGGGCACGAGGAGCACGGCGAACCAGATGGGTCTGGTGAGCCACCACGTGGACGTGAGGGGTCGCACACCGAACCCCAGGCCGTTCACCAACAGCCCGAGGCCGACCACGATCACCATGGCAGTCAGGTGCCAGAGGTAGAGGGTCATGATCCGGGAGCTGACCGCCACGACGAACGTCCACGCCCTGACGTTGGCCATCCACCGGCTGAGAGCCGGTTCGAGGAGCAGCATGAGACCGGCTTGGAAACAGCCGAGGAAGATCAGGGTGACTCGTGGCGGATACGAGTTGGTGACCTGTGCGGTGTCGAGCCCCACCATCGCCACCGGATAAGGACCCAGCCACACCAGGGCGAGCATCATGGCGAACCCGAGCACCGCCAGGCCGGCACGTCGGGCCGCGGTGTCGAGACTCCCATCGACCCAGGCATAGCCGAGCTGGTGGACCGTGCCCCAGACCAGGACATAGTTGAGGAACCCGACCCAAACGGCGCCGTGCCCGATGGACAGCCAGTCGGCGAGACCGGCCAGCAGCATGCCGGCGAAGATCGACCGCCAACCAGTCTTCTCCCAAAGGGTCAAGGCGACCGGGGCGAGTGTCACGATGACGACGTACGCGGCGAGGAACCAGGTTGGCACCAGGGCGACACGTGAGGCCAGCTGGAGGATCTGCCAATCGAGCCCGAGTCGGAGGCCAAGCCATCCCCCGACCATCCACACCAACAGGAGGGGGACGACGGGGAGAGCGAGGCGGCGGAGACGGGACCGAAGCCACGAACCGTATGGCTCCCCATTCCTGCGGGCCGATCGCCACGAGAGCGCGTTCGAGTAGCCGCCGACGAAGAAGAACAGGGGCATCACCTGGAACACCCACGTCAGGGGGTGTGTCCAGTTGGCCAGCTCGAGCAGGTGCCCGGGAAAGATCTCGCCGTCCCGGAAAGTGATCGCGGCCATGAGCCAATGGCCGAACACCACAACGAGGATCGAGACCACCCTGACCAGGTCGACCACGCGGTTGCGTGTCTCCGGGGTCGCCTCGGCCATCTCCCGGGCCTGCCTGATGAAGCTGATCGGGCAATTGTGGCAGGGGGCACCCCGGCGATGAAGCAACCCCGGTCAGGGGAAGGAGATCATCCGGGCGCCCGTCGCCGCCGGGCGCTCACCGCGACCGCGCGCACTCGACGCAGCTCGTGGTGGCAGGCAGTGCCTCGAGGCGGTCGGACGGTATCGGGGCACCGCACCGATCACAGAGGCCGTACAGTCCGCCGTCGAGCCGTTCCAGCGCCCGGTCGATGCCGGCTATCGAAGCTGCGAGGGAACGTGCCGTCGCCGTGGTCGCCAGCCGCTCCACTGCCTCTGTCGTGCCATCGCCGACCCGTTTGCCGAATCCGACGGCCGCGACCCCTTCCGGAGGCTTCGTGAGACGCGCCAGCTCAGCCGAGAGCTCCTCTCTCCGGCTGCTGAGACGTTCCCGAATCGCTCCCTCGTCGTCCACGAGCCGAGCGTAGAGTGCCGGAGCCACCATGGTCGTGACGTTGAAGATCATCCACATCGCACTTGCAGCGGCGTGGTTCGGCCACAAGCTGCTCGTCCCCGGAGACATCAAGGCCTCGATCAGATCTCAGACCACCGAGGCACAGGTCCTCGTGGCTCGGCTGCGCCGCGCCGAGCGTCTGGGCATCGCCACCGGAGTCGGGACCCTGATCGCCGGGGTGGCGTTGGCATATGCCGTCGACGCTTCGACGGTTGGATACGGGGTGTGGGTCGGGGCCACCCTCGTAGTGGCGGCAATAGCCGTAGGTGCCATCTTTGCCAGACCCGTGTCCACGAGACTGCGCACCGCGGTCGCCTCTGGCGACCGGGTGGCGGCCACCGTGGCCGGAAATCAACTGGGTCGAATCCTCGGGGTCGAGGAGTTGCTCTGGATCGGGGCCCTCACGGGGATGGTGATCGGCTGACGCGACGTCGCGGGAAAGCCGGTCTCAGCCGATCCTCTGACGATCGCGATGCTCGATCTTCCCGTCGGCGTGGAGAGCGAAGCGACCCTCCTCGCGAGCATGCACCGGATCGGGCCCCGACCAGGGCCAGCCGCCGAACTGTGTCCGTCGGTAGTCGTCAACCGCCTGTCTCAACTCCTCGGCACTGTTCATCACGAATGGGCCCATCTGAAACACCGGTGCCCCGATCGGCCGTCCCTGGAGCATCAGTAACTCGGCCGGTCCGCCCCGGTTCTCGAGCCGAATCGTCGATTCGGGGTCGAGCGTCACTCCGACATCCTCGGTGACGGAGGTGCCGTCGACCTCGACATCGTCGCCGTGGAAGCAGTACAGAGTCCGATTGGTCCCGACGGTGGCCGGGGGCATGTCGTAGCCGGCACCCGGCGCCACCCTGACCAACCAGATGGCGAAGTCGGTGTCGGGGCGGGAGGCCCAGGAGTCGGGTGGAGGGGAAGGCGGAGAGGTGGGCCCGAGACGTCCTGCGATCGCGTCGATCGTGACCCCGAGTGCCGGGGACAACGTCGGGATGGCCTCGCTCCACAGCATCCCGAAGTAGGCGTCGACCATCTTCGATTCCGGGGGCAGGTTGAGCCAGATCTGGAACAACTCCAGTGGGTTGTCACCGGCCGGGTCGAGCAGTGGGAACATCTCGGCATGCATGATGCCGCTCCCGGTGGTCAGCCATTGGACGTCGCCCTCTCCATAACGTGCTGTGGCGCCAAGGGAGTCGGAATGGTCGACGAAGCCCCGCCGGACCACCGTGACGGTCTCGAATCCGCGGTGGGGATGTTGCGGGAACCCGGGGACCGTCGCTCCGTGGTACATGCTCCAGCCGTCCATGTATGAGAAGTCGGAGCCGATGTTCCGACCCTGCAGGGAGGTCGCGGGGCCCAAGCGGTCGTCACCGGCCGGGTAGTGGTCGACGTGATGGACGGTGAACAGGAAGGGATCGAAGCCCTCCCAGGGAAAGCCGAGTTGGACGAGTTCCTTGATCGCACTCATGGGTCTCATGCAACGACGATCGGGGGCCGCCTGTTCCCGGGTCGTGGCCCCCACCCGAAACCCTGCTCGCCGTGGGTGTCGCGTCGCCTCAGCGGATGGAACGGCCCACCGCGTCGGCGACACCTTTCAACAGCCCCATCATCGCGGTGAAGCCGGGCAGGGTGAGACTCTGTGGGCCGTCGCTCAGGGCGGCGTCGGGATCGTTGTGGACCTCGACGATGACCCCATCGGCGCCCGCTGCGATTCCGGCGGCAGCCAGAGAGGGCACGAGAGAGCGATCGCCGGCGGCGTGACTGGGATCCACGATCACCGGGAGATGCGTTCTCTGCTTGAGGACGGGCACCGCGCTCACGTCGAAGGTGTTGCGGGTCGCCGTCTCGAACGTCCTTATGCCCCGCTCACAGAGCACGACGCGAGTGTTGCCGGCCGATGCAATGTACTCGGCCGCCATCAAGAGCTCCTCGATCGTGGATGAGATCCCTCTCTTCAACAACACCGGCTTGGGCTGGGCCCCGGCCTCGGAGAGCAGGCGGAAGTTCTGCATGTTCCGGGCACCGATCTGGAGCATGTCCGCATGGGTGGCCACGAGCACGACATCCTCGGGAGCCACCACCTCGGTGACCACTGGCAGCCCGCTCTGATCGCGCGCCGCCCCCAGTAGCTGGAGACCCTCTTCACCGAGACCCTGGAAGCTGTATGGAGAGGTGCGAGGCTTGAACGCGCCGCCCCGGAGGATGCGGGCCCCAGCCGCAGCCACCGAGTCGGCCACAGTCGAGAGCTGCTCTCGTGACTCCACCGAGCACGGCCCGGCGATGATCACCACCTCTGGCCCGCCAACTGCAACGTCGCGCACGTCGACGACGGAGTCTGACTCGCGGTATTCCCGAGACACCTGGGGATACGGCGGCGCCTCGGACTTGAT
>JBAPYG010000292.1:0-3860 GCA_049284615.1 Acidimicrobiia bacterium | reverse complement strand
GGGTCTCGGTGAGTGGGTGCAAGGTCTTCCCGATGGGCTGGCGACGAACGCAGGCGAGCGCGGGGGGAACCTCAGCGCCGGCGAACGGCAACTCGTCGCCCTCGTCCGATCGTGGATCGGCACGCCCGACCTCCTCGTCCTCGACGAGGCGACGTCGGCTGTCGATCCCGCTTTGGACGTCGCCCTGCGTCACGCCATCGACAAGCTGACCGAGGGGCGGACTTCGGTCACCATCGCCCACCGGCTGTCGACGGCCGAGGCCGCCGACGAGGTGCTGGTCTTCGACAAGGGGCGGCTCGTGGAGCGGGGCCGCCACCGTGACCTCATCGCCCGCGACGGCGTATATGCCGGTCTCCATTCCGACTGGGCCACCGGCACCAAGAGCGTTTGAGCGGTTGCGGCCGGGGGGTGCCCGGAACCGTTCTGTGTCAGTTACGGGCGGCCGGACCGCCCGTAACTGACACAGAAGGGCGGATGTTTGCGGGGTATTGGGCGACTCAGCCCCCGGGAGGGGGGACGTATGTCGCCGTTGTGAACCTGCCGCCGTCGATGTTCACTTCCCAGATGGACCCCTTGGAGCAGTAGAACCGAGACTCCAGGGTGAGGCCGGCCCACATCATCCGGTTCATCACCGCGGGGATCACGTCACCGTGCGTGCAGAGCACGGCGTTGTAGCCGACCAGTTCGTCGGCGAGGTCGTAGGCGCCGTCGATGTCGGGGCCTTCCGCCAGCGCGTCGTGCTCGTGCACCTTGGCCCCGATGGCCTCGGCGAGGAGCTCGACGGTCTGCACGCACCTCGTGTATGGGCTGGTGTAGATGCGCTCGATCCCACGGTCCTGCAGCGACTGCGCGATGGCCGCGGACTGCCGCTTGCCCTTCTTCGTTATGGGCCGAACCGCGTCGATCCCGTCCCATTTGGTGCGGTCTCCAGCCGCGGCATGACGCAGGAAGAAGAGCGTGCCCGTTCTAGCCAACCGCTTCAGACCGGGGGCTGAGACGAGGCTGCGGTCGTTGTCATAGTCCAACTTCGCTTTCGCCTGCTTTCTGCTGACCCAGCGAATCTCGTCGACCTCGTTGTTCCTCGCGAACCCGGGGCTGTCGGGGAGCGGGCGCATCGCGAACCAGGCGACTTCTTTGATGCCGCTGTTGATGCGATACCGGGTCGTGCCCATAGGGGCGACCACCCGGCAGTGGTACCCGGTCTCTTCGAGGACCTCGCGCACGGCGGTCTGCTCCGGGGTCTCGCCCTTGTCGGCCTTGCCCTTGGGCAGGCCCCAATCGTCATATCGAGGGCGATGGGCGATGAGAACCTTCAGCTTGCCTTGCGAAGACTCTCGAAACACGAGCCCCCCCGCTGCCTTGACGACGCGAGTCACCGGCGGCAGATTAGGTCGAGCAGATCGCTCTACGAGTCGTTGCTGGAGAGTGTCCCGATGCGTCGCGTGGTCCGGCTCACGGGCTTGGTCACTTCCTCGACCCCGGTCAGGTCGATCGTCACCTCGCCACAGATGTCACAGACCCGACGCTGAATGCCCGCGCCGATGTTCCGCGACTCGCCGTAGTGGTGACGACCCTTCCGACACGCGTTGCGCGACGGCTTGCCCCGGTCCTCCGGTCTGAGGTGGCTCACAGGAAAGACAAACTAGAGCGTGGGCGCTGATATTCAATGGAACTCGGGTTGGGCGAGGATCCAATCCACGGCCTGGCCGGCGTCGTCTACGAGCTGAACATCGACGGGATTGGCGCCGATCCGGTCGACGAGGAGGGCGGACACCTCGCGCCACGCCTCTCCGACAGCGACCGTCGGGAGCCTCGTCAGACCACCCAAACGGGCGATGTGGTTCATGTTCCAGGCGACAAAGAGCTCGGCTGCGGTCCCGATCGAGCCGGGTAGTGCGATGACCCCCGTGGCCACGTCGGTGAGTATGCCGATCCTCTCCGCCAGGGTGACCGAGACCAGCTCCTCTGCGACGTGCCGGTTGGCGCCGAACCGCCCGGCGAACAGACCGGGGGCGGTGACTCCGACAACACGCCCGCCCGCTCTGGCCGCGCCGCGGGAGACGGCCTCCATGGTGCCGCCGTAGCCACCGGTGACCACGCCGTGGCCCGCCCGGGCGAGGCGAGCGCCAACACGCTCGGCGTCGGCCCAGGCGTCACTGCCCGGCTCGGTGGCTGATGCGCCGAAGACGGCCACGACCCTGGGTTCGCTCAAGCGGCCATTACCTGGGAGATCCCGGCCTTGACCCGGCTGACATCGACGAGGGCGTGTCTCTCGATTGCGAACTGTGGCCATGGGACGTCGAAGCCGGTCACGCGGACGATCGGGGCCTCCAGGTCGTACATGGCGTGCTCGGCTACCACGGCTGCGACCTCGGCAGCCACTCCGGCACTGCCTTGTGGCTCCTGGACCAGCAGCAAGCGCCCCGTCTTGGCCACCGAGGCCAGCACCGTCTCCCGGTCCCAGGGGAAGAGTGTGCGCAGATCGATGACCTCGATCGAGTGATCCGACTGCTCGGCCGCCTTGAGGGCCACCGGGACCATGCCTCCGTAGGTCACGATCGTCAGGTCGTCACCGGTCTGCCTGACCCTGGCCCGGCCGATGGGGATCGTGTAGCGATCCACGGGGACGTCGTCCCGCCCGGAGCGGTACAGGATCTTGGGCTCCAGGAAGATCACGGGGTCGTCGCCGTCGAAGGCGGAGGCCAGCAGCCCCTTGGCGTCGATCGGGGTCGATGGGCAGATCACGACCAGACCGGGAGCATGGACGAAGTACGCCTCCGGGGAGTCACAATGGTGCTCGTGGGCTCCGATCCCGGCGCCGTTGGGGAAGCGGACGATGACCGGGACGGACGAGAGCCCGCGAGTGCGGAACCGGAAACGCCCAAGATGGCTGACGATCTGGTCGAAGGCGGGGTAGACGAAACCGTCGAACTGGATCTCGGCGACGGGACGTGCCCCGGCCAGAGCCATCCCGATCGCGGTGCCGACGATGCCCGACTCGTTGAGTGGGGTGTCGATGACCCTGTCGGCTCCATAGGCGTCCTGGAGCCCCTCGGTCACCCGAAAGACACCTCCGGCCCGACCGACGTCCTCGCCGAGGACGATCACCTCGTCGTTCGCCGCCATCGCCTCGTGGAGGGCGGCGTTGATGGCGCCGGCCATGGTCATCGACTCGGTGGGCCCGTCCGGTGTCGGATCGTCGCCTATCGACCAGATCTCCTCGGCGGCGAATCGGGTCTCGGGCTCTCCGTGCGCTCGCTGCATCGCATGGAGCTGGTCGACGACGTGGGTGGGGATGCGGGCGAAACCATGCCGGACGGCGTCGTCCCGGCCCGGCATCGGCTCGGCCTCCAAGGAGGTCACTGCGGCGTCGACCGCTTCGGTGATCTCCATCGCGACCTTCTCGCCCACCCGCTCGTCCCACTCACCGCGATTCTCCAGGAATCGGCGGAGCCGCTCGATGGCATCTTTCTCCTTCCACTCCGTCACCTCTTCGTCCGACCGGTACAGAGTGGGGTCGTCGGCCGTCGCATGGGGCCCGTACCGATATGTCATGGCCTCGATGAGGGTTGGTCCGAGGCCATCGCGGGCGCGCCGCGCCGCGAAACGCGTGGCCAGGTACATCGCGACGGGGTCCATCCCGTCGACCCTGACTCCCTCGAAACCGTAGGCCTGGGCCTTCTGGGCGATGGTCTCCGAGGCGGTCTGCCGCTCGTACGGGACCGAGATGGCATAGAGGTTGTTGGCGCATATGAACACGGTCGGGGTCTTCCACACACCGGCGAAGTTCATTCCGGAGTGGAAGTCGACTTCAGACGTGGCGCCGTCGCCGAAGTAGGTGACGGTGACCGTGTCCTCTC
>JBAPYG010000291.1:0-4822 GCA_049284615.1 Acidimicrobiia bacterium | reverse complement strand
GTGCATATCTCCGCATCAGAGAGTCGTCGGTTGCGTTGGACAGATCAGTGAGCCGCCCCTCCGCGACACTCAACTCTTGGACAGCGATCTCGTTGCGAGTGAGGGTGCCGGTCTTGTCGGTGCAGATGACTGTGACTGCACCCAGTGCCTCGACTGCCGGCAAACGGCGCACGATTGCGTTCAGACGGGCCATTCTCTGAACACCGAGCCCAAGGGTGACCCCGACGACCGCGGGAAGGCCTTCTGGTATCGCAGCGACGGCGAGAGCCACCGCCAGGAGGAACATCGACTCGATGGGGCGTCCCAGAGCCTGGCCCACCACGAACACGGCAGCGGCTACCAGACCCGCCAGTAACCCGAGACGACGCCCCACATGGTCGAGCTCACGCTCGAGAGGCGTCGGCGGCTCCGTGGCGCGCAACATGCCGGCGATCTGCCCGATCTCGGTCGATGGTCCGGTCGCCGTCACGATCGCCGTGGCCCTTCCCGACACCGCTACGGTCCCGGCGAACAACATCGACGGGCGATCGCCCATGCCGGCTTCCTCTGCCACGGGCTCCGGTGACTTCGAAACCGTGGTCGACTCACCGGTCAGCTCGGATTCGTCGACCTGCAACCGCGACGCAGTGACCACACGGGCGTCGGCGAACACCCGATCTCCGGACTCGATCACCACCAGGTCACCAGGGACGATCTCCTCTGTGGGAACCCGGCCTTCCGAACCGCCCCGGACCACCTTGGCCTCGGGTGAGGCCAACCTCCGCAGACCCTCGGCGGCATCGGCGGCCTTCGACTCCTGCAAGAAGCCAATGCCCGCGTTGACGACGACGATGGCGACGATGACGATTGCCTCCAACCAGTCGCCCAGGAGGACGCCACTGATCAGCGCCGCCCCCACGAGGACCAGCACGAGGACATCCGTGAACTGACGGAGGAGGAGTTGCCAACGATTGGGTCGCGTGTTCTCTTCGAGCCGATTCGGGCCTATGTCGGCCAGGCGACTCCTTGCCTCATCGTTTGAGATCCCCCCATCCAGGTCGGAGTGGAGCTCGGTTGCCACGGCGTCAGGGGACCTCGCGTGTGCCGCCGAGATGGTCGAGGAGGCTGTCAAGGCTTCGCGTGGTCTGTCATGACACCCATCGTGCCGTGGTCAGGGCCCGGCTACCACCGATCGAGCCAATCAGGGCTGTCAGGACCCCCCATCCGTGTTAGTCCTGTCGTCGTCGTCTTCCCATCCCAGACCCGCGGCATCTCCGCTCAGCAACTCGTCACGGGGCCCGCTCTCCTTGAGTGCGTCTCCGGGGATGGTGGCGTCGGGATCCTCGAAGACTTCCACGCCTTGAGCTTCCTCTCGCTCTTTCTCCAGGAGGAGCCCACGATCGGGGCTGCTCAGAAGCTCGGTGCCTTCAGCTGCCTCCTTGGCCTGCTCGAGGAAGGGATCCCGACGGTTCTCATGGCTCATGTCTTCGCTGTCCTTTCCCATCGACACACAGGGCAAATCATCCCTTGACCCACACCTTGCATGGCGGAGCGATCAGTCGATAGAGGCCAAAGGCCCAAAGGCGCCAAGACAGCAGACGTCCGTGTTGATCCGGACCCCGTCAGAGCCATGTTGGCTTGACGAGGTGCCTAATCGGTGCCAAACTGGCACCATGAATCTCGCAATGTATGTGGAGACCCTCCGCGGACAGCTTCTCGCAGTCGCGGAGATGGGGGGTGCCGAGAGCCGAGCGGTGGTCGATCGTCTCTCAGCCGGGTTGGAGTCTGCGACTCGTCTGGTGCTACTCGAGGCGATTTCCGGGGCCGCCGACGAGATCACCCGTGAGCTCGCACCGGGAGCTGTGGAAGTCCGCCTTCGTGGGAGCGACCCGGAATTCGTGGTCACCTTTCCTTCCGACGCGGCCGGCCACCCTGCGGACGGGGCCACCACATCGCTCAGGGTCATCGCTCAGGGTGATGAAGACGGGGAGACCTCCCGTCTCAACCTCAGGCTTCCGGAAGGGCTCAAGTCGAGGATCGAGGAGGCGGCGCGACGGGAGGGTCTCTCTCTGAACGCTTGGCTGGTTCGCACTGCCGCGGTGGCCGTCGACGGTTCTCAGGCCCACGCTTCGCGGGCCCCGAGCGGTGGCCAGAGATACACCGGATGGGTCAGCTGATCATGCCGGGCCCCACCAGCGAGGAGCAGCGCAGCACGACTTCATTCGAGACCCGTCAGCCCATCGTCGTGTCCATCGCGTTGAGTCACGCGATGGTCCACCTCATCGCCAGTGACCGCGCCGACACCGTCGTGGCCATGAGCGCGAGCGACCCGGGCAGACCGGACGATGTCGAGGCGGCGCGGAAGACCGTCGTGGACCTGGCCAACGGAACCCTCGTCATCAAACAGCCAAAGCCGGGCGGGGTCGCCGCACCCGTCATCGGGTGGAAGGGGCGGGGCTCGGTCGATGTGACCGTGGAGCTACCCCAAGACTCCTCCCTACGCGCCGACACCGGAGTTGCCGAATTCCGATGCGATGGCCGCTTCGACGACATCGAGGTGAAGACGGGTGTCGGCGGCGTCAGAATCGACCGGACCGCGGGAGTCCGGATACGAACGAGCGGCGGACATGTGTCTGTCGAGCAGGCATCGGGCAGGGCCGAGATCGTCGCCGGTGGAGATGTGGCGCTAGGCGAGATATTCGGGGACGCCGAGGTGAGGAACATCAACGGCCGGACATCCATCGGCCGTGTCGACGGCAACGTCAGGGTCAAGTCCGCCAACGGCGACGTCACGATCGAGGATGCGGGCAGCGACGTCATTGTGAAGACAGCGAATGGCGATATTCGGCTCGGTCGGCTCGCCCGTGGGTCGGCCACGATCGAGACCGCCGCCGGCACACTCGAGATCGGGATAGGAGAGGGCACGGCGGCCTGGATCGATGCCAACACCAGATTCGGCCGAATCCACAACGACCTATCCCCCACCGACTTTCCCGACCAGGCGGAGGAGACCGTCTCCGTCCGCGCTCGGACGGCCTTCGGGGATGTCCTGATCACCCGCTCATCATCATGACGAGGAGCCAGAGGCAGATGAAGCAGACAACCAACGCCATCGAGGTGAGGAACCTCCAGAAGGGATACAAGGGAGTGCCGGTGCTGCACGATGTGACGTTCGACGTGGGACAGGGCGAGGTCTTTGCACTGCTCGGGGCGAACGGATCCGGCAAGACGACCACGATCAACATCCTGACCACGCTGATCAAAGGCGATGGGGGATCGGCGAGAGTCGCCGGTTTCGACGTGGCGACGGAACCCGACGAGGTGCGCGAGCAGATCAGCGTCACCGGTCAATTCGCCGCGGTCGATCATGTGCTCACAGCTCGGGAGAACCTCGTTCTGATGGGTGAGTTGCGGCACGTCGACGACCCGGGCCAAACCGCAACGGAGCTACTGGACAGATTCGACCTGAACGACGCGGCCGACCGCCGTCTTCTCACGTTCTCAGGCGGGATGCGAAGACGGCTCGACATCGCAATGAGCTTGGTAGGCGATGCACCCATCATCTTCTTCGACGAACCGACCACCGGTCTCGACCCCAAGGGGCGGGCCGACATGTGGGAGACCATCCGGAGCATGGCCGAAGCCGGGACCACTGTCTTTCTGACCACGCAGTACTTGGAAGAGGCCGATGTGCTGGCCGACGAGATCGCCATCCTCCACGGAGGCCGGATCGTCGCCGAGGGGTCTCCGGACGAGCTCAAGACCATGGTGCCGACCGGGCTCGTCGAATTGGAGTTCAGCGAAGTAGAGCAGTCGGCAGCGGCACATAGGGCACTCGACGGCCCGCACAAGGTCAACCAGGTCGAGACGAAGCTGCTCGTCTCCACGACGGGCTCGGTATCGGAGATGGCCGACTTGTTCATCCGCCTGAGAGACACCGGGCTCGAGCCAACCCGGTTCTCGCGGCAGACAGCATCTCTCGACGACGTGTTTTTCAAGATCCTCGACGAAGGGAAGGAGGGCCCTGATGCGAACCCTGCGTGACATGTGGTCGATGACCAAACGAAGTCTGCGTCACACGACGCGCAGCCTCGACACGATAATCACCGTCGTATTGACGCCGATCGCGATACTCCTGCTGTTCGTATTCGTGTTCGGCGGCGCCCTCGAGTCCCAGACCGGCTCGATCCAATACGTCGACTTCATCACACCCGCAGTGATCATGATGACGGTCGGCAGTGGGATCGCCTACGCGGCGGCGAGGCTGAGCATGGACCTGCAGAAGGGCATCATCAGCCGGTTCAGGACCATGCCACTTGCCCCGTCGTCGGTCCTGAGTGGACAGGCCCTCTCGTCGACACTCTCGAGTCTCTTCTCCTGCGTGCTCGTGCTGGTGGTGGCCTTCATCGTGGGATTTCGCTCGGCTGCGGGGGTTTCCGGATGGCTGTGGTTCACCTTCATCCTGGCGCTTTTCACTCTGGCCACGACATGGATGGCCATATTCTTCGGTCTGCTGGCCAGGACTGTGGAAGGAGCCGGCGCCTTCGCCTACATCCTCCTGCTTCTCATCTTCATCAGCCCGGCGTTCGTTCCAACCGAATCGATGACCCCGGCGCTCAGAAGCTTCGCCGAGTATCAACCGATGACCCCCATCGTCGAGACGATGCGTTCACTCTTGTCGAGCGGAACCCCCGGCGATGCGGTTGGCGCAGCCCTGGCCTGGAGTCTGGGCATTCTCGTCGTTTTCTACACCCTTGCGCTGGTCGTCTATCGCCGGAGGGAGCCGGTCACGGCACCTCAATAGGTCATCTGACCGCGCGAAGCTCGACACCCAGCTTCGGCG
>JBAPYG010000290.1:0-6241 GCA_049284615.1 Acidimicrobiia bacterium | reverse complement strand
CCCCCACGGCTTCGAACCCGATGACCTTGTCCGGCAGACCCTCCATCACCCGTATCACGACGTTCCTTTCATCAGGTGGCCGACCGAACCTACCGGGTCGATGAGGAGACAGGCGAAGCAGGAGCTGACACTCCCGAGCGCGGGTCGGACCACCCAAGTCACGATCGCTCTGACCAGAGCGGGCCACCAACCTCGAACCGGAGGGGCTCACCCCAGTGGTCGGCGAACGACACCCGCTCCGCAGGGGCCCGTTGCGCCAAGCCCCACCGGCCCAACGGGTACCCAAATGAGACGGCTGCCGCTGCCTGCCAGCCCTTGTCAGTGGGAACCCCCAGGACCTCGAACAGCCTCGTGCCCTCGAAGACACCGAGAATGGTGGTGAGACATGCCCCCACGCCCTCCCCGCGGGCGGCGAGCATGGCGTTCCACACCGCCGGATAGATGGACGAGCCTGTTGGGTCGTTGCGGGTGAAGAACATCACCCACAAAGGAACTGTCTCGAAGTTCTCGGCCAGCCAGTCAGACGACCTCATGACGCGGAGCGCCGCCTCGTCTCCCGCCCTTTGGGCAGCCTCACGACGGCCGGCGTAGATGTTCTCCTGGAGGTGTCTGTAGGCGTCGCGATAGATCGGGCCCAGCCGATTGCGCACATCGGGATCGGCCACGACGAGCATCCGCCAGTTCTGCGAATTCCCTCCCGAGGGAGCGCGAATTGCCGCGTCCAGGATCCCCGCGACCACCTGGTCGGGGATCGGGTCGGGCTTCACACGACGCATGGCGCGTGTGGTGTAGAGGGCTTCGGTTAGATCCATGCACCCAGCCTATGGCGCTAGGTCATTCCGAGGCATAATCACGAAATGGCGCCCACTCCTCCGGAACGGCATCTGCTCAGGGCGAGAGACCTGGCCGACTCCCGCTATGCCGACACGCTGTCGGTGAGGGACCTCGCTCGAGAGGCCGGGCTGTCTCCCGCTCACTTCAGCCGCGAGTTCAAGCGGACGTTCGGCGAATCACCACACCAGTACCTGGTGACGAGACGACTCGAACGAGCCGGCGCCCTCCTACGGACGACCGACTACTCGGTGGCCGAGATCTGCTTCATGGTCGGTTGGGAGAGTGTGGGCTCGTTCACGACCAGCTTCGGTCGTATGTTCGGCGTGTCCCCCACCCGGTATCGGGCCACTTATCCCCCTGCCTCGTCCCACGCCCGGGTCCCCGCCTGCGTCGTTCACGCGTATACCCGCCCTCAACACCGCACGTTTCGAGAAGACACCGTCTCGGTCTCTCCATAGATTCGACCCGGATCACCAACCAAGGAGGTCGCAGTGATCAAGTTCGACAGCGCACAACTCTGGGTGCACGACCAGGACGAGGCCCTCGCCTTCTGGACCGACAAGGTCGGCATGGAGGTGCGGTCCGATGTCACCGTCCCGGAGATGGGGAACTTCCGGTGGCTGGCCGTCGGCCCTCCAGGGCAACCAGACGTCTCGATCGTGCTCATGCCGATCCCCGGCCCGCCGGTGCTCGACGACGACACGGCCAGGCAAGTCGAGAATCTCATGGCCAAGGGTGTCGCCGGCACCATCTTTCTCACCACCGAAGACGTCGAACAGTCCTACGAGGAGTTGAAGAGCCGTGGAGTCGAGTTCATCGACCTCCCCGAGGAGCGGCCCTACGGCATCGACTCCTCTTTTCGCGACCCCTCAGGGAACCATGTTCGGCTCACCCAGGTCAGGGCGTACGCGGGTCCCTGACGCTTCTGACCGATTGGGTTCGAAACCGGCCGAATAATCCGGCTTCGAACCCAATCGGCGCTCTCAGTATCCGTAGTCGATGAGCTTCGCGTCGTCGGCGGCGGCCTCGATCATCGACCCGCTGCCGTCGACGACGAACCACACACCGTTGAGCCCCTGGCCGTTGGTGTCACCCGGCTGAGTGTCCGGGGTGTACAGATACAGCGGCATGCCATTCACCGTCAACTGCTCGCTCCCATCTGCGCGCGTGGTGGTTCCGAACATGGCGCTGTCCAGGTCCGACCCGATCGCCGTGTCTGCGGGAATGGGAGGCCAGAGATCGGCACAGGCGTCGTTACAGGTACTCGTGCCGTCCGTGTCGTTGGTGAACACATAGAGAGTGAATCCATCGGTGTCGACGAGGATCGACCCCAGGTCGGTGTCGGTGGCATGGATCCCGCTCATCTCGGCAGCAGTGGTGGTCTCGCTCCCTTCGTCGGGGCTCGTAGTCGCCGTCGGGGCCCCGGTAGTCCCAGTGTCACCACCTGTTGTGGTGCTCGAGGTGCCGTCGTCGGACCCACAGGCCGCCAGAACCAAGGCCAGGACGATGGTGAAGACCAGGGGGCGAATTCGCATGCTCATTTCCTCTTGTCGCTCATGTGTCACTACGAATGGGCACGGCGACCGGTTCGCGACTGTGTCAACACCAGGCGGACGTCACTAATGTCGCCCCATGGCTGTAGAGACCATCACCTGGAAGGGTCGATTCGGGCCCATGGACCTCACCGTGGGGAAGGCGACATTCCGGCCCTCGACGATCTCGTCGCTGCTGGCCGACGCTCTCGACTTCAAGCCCGGATCCGTCGTCGTCGACGTGGGGACGGGCAGCGGGATCCTGTCGATCATCGCCGCCAAACTCGGGGCGTCGAAGGTCTATGGCGTCGATGCCGCGGAGGAGACCGTCGAAGTGGCCACCGCCAACGCCACTGCCCACGGTGTTGCCGACCGCACCGAGTTCGCCCAAGGTGACATGTTCGATCCTCTCGCTCCTGATCTCGAGGCGGATGTGGTCATCGGTGACGTCTCCGGCATCCCCGACGACATCGCATCGGCCTCGGGCTGGTTCCCCTCGGGACTGTCCGGCGGACCGACCGGAGCCGAGTTGCCCATGCGGATGATCGAGGAGTCGAAGCGGCTCCTCCGCAAGGGCGGCAGTCTGTTCCTGCCCACCGGTTCGCTCCAGGACGAGGTCTCGATCCTCGACCGGGCAAAATCCGTGTTCGGCTCGATAAAGCAGATCACCGAGCGGAACATCCCACTCCCCTCGTCCCTGGCAGACGATCCTGCAGTCCTCCGCGCCTTGAAGGACAAGGTCATCGCCCTCAAGCAGCGAGGCAGCCGACTTCAGTGGACAGCCCGGGTCTGGCGGATCGAGGCCTGAGCCCCCTCACCAAAGGTGAACCTATTGGGGCAATTTGGGCGTCTCGGGGCGTCGACCCATGACGTCTCCCGGCTAGTCCTATCCTCGAATCCGTGCCAGGGCCGGTCTCGCCACGTGGTCGCTCCTTCCGATAGTCCTGCGGGGCGGGCCCCCGTGGCCGATGGCTAGTATCCGCCGGCGATACCCTGATTCTTAAGGAGAATCTATGCCTCTGTTGGACCTCTTCTGGACGATGTTGATGTTCTTCGTGTTCTTCGCCTGGATCTGGCTCCTGGTCATGATCTTCAGCGACATCTTCCGCCGTGACATGTCGGGGTGGGGCAAGGCGGGATGGTCGATCTTCGTCATCGTGCTCCCCTTGCTCGGCTCCTTGATCTACTTGATCGCCAACGGTGGCGACATGCAGGAGCGCCGGACGCAGGACATCCAGGCCATGGACACCGCTCAGAGGGAGTACATCCGTCAGGTGGCCGGCTCGGGTGGGTCCGCCGCGGATGAGCTCACCAAACTCGCCGCCCTACACGACTCGGGCAAGCTGACCGACGAGGAATTCGCCACGCAGAAGGCAAAACTCCTCGCCTGAGCCCATCGACCTGAAACGGGGCCCGCCCTCGGAGGGTCGGCCCCGTTTTCTATGGGATTGACATATGGTCGGGAATACCCGACCATACGGGAATGGCCGACCATAAGGCACCCGACTACGAGCTGGAAGCGACCCTCCAGTTCTCCGAGCCCGACCAGTACAAGGCCCTCTTCGAGGAGACGAGACTCCAGATAGTCGATCTCCTCTTGGAGCGGGCGGCCACCATCAAAGAGCTCTCCGTCACAATGGAGAAGCCCAAGGGGACCGTCGGTCATCACGTCTCGGTGCTCGAGCAGGCCGGCCTCATCCGGGTGGTTCGGACCAAGATGGTTCGCGCCATCGAGGCCAAGTACTACGGTCGCACCGCTCGCACCTATCTGATCGGCGACGAGAACGATGCCGGCTTCGACCTGGCACCCGACCACTTCCTGACCGCCGCCGCCCGAGATTTCGCACGCTCCCCCAAGGACGGCCCGGTGGGCCCCCTGAGCACCCTTCGCTACGCCCGAATCCCGACGGAGAGGGCAGACGAGTGGGCCGACCGGCTGGTGGACCTCGTGTCGGATTTCATCTCCGAGCCGAGAGGGGGTGAGACGACGTATGGGCTCCTGGTGGCCATGTACCCCACAGATCGCCCTCATCTGCCCGAGGGCGACGACAGATGAGCAAGCCCCTCGGCACCAACTACTGGAAGCTCTGGGTCGCCTCGGTCATCTCCAACCTGGGAGACGGCGTCTCGGCAGTCGCCTACCCGTGGTTGGCGTCCTCACTGACCCGTAACCCCCTCCACATCGCAGCGGTGGCGGTTGTCACCCGTCTTCCATGGCTGCTGTTCTCGCTTCCGGCCGGAGTTGTGACCGACCGGGTCGATCGTCGGCGTCTGGCCGCCTGGATGGACGTCTTTCGATTCGTGTTCACTCTGGGCGTCGCCCTCGCCGTCCTCTCCACCCAGGGTCAGCTGGGCACGCCCGAGGAAGTGAGTGCGGGTGTCGCTCCGACGCCGAGCTCTGCCGGTTTCCTCCTGGGCCTGGTGTACGTGTCTGCCCTGCTGCTGGGCACGGCTGAGGTGTTCCGCGACAACGCGGCGCAGACTCTGATGCCCGCCATCGTGGACAAGGAGAACCTGGAGACCGCCAACGGCCGGCTCTGGGGAGCGGAGATGGTCATGAATTCCTTCGTGGGCCCACCACTGGCGGGAATCCTCCTCGCCTTCGGGTTCGCGGTGCCGTTCTTCGTCGACGCCGGGAGCTTCGCGGTGGCGGCCGCCCTCGTGTTTCTCATCGCCGGCCAGTTCCGACCCAAGGTGGAGCCCGGCGATCATGTCGTGCCCGCATCTTTCTGGGCGGACCTGAAGGAAGGCGTGGGCTGGCTGTGGAAGCACCCGCTCTTCCGACCCATGGCCATCTCCCTCGGTGTTCTCAACGGCACGATGATGATGTCACTGGCGACGTTCGTGCTCTTCGCCCAGGAGATCCTCGACCTCGATGCCACGCAGTTCGGTCTGCTCACGACTGGCGTGGCCATCGGTGGCGTGCTCGGGTCGGTGACCGCACACCGCGTATCGGTGCGATTGGGCCAGGGCGGGTCGTTGTTCACCACGATTCTGGTTAGCACGGCGGCCGCCCTGGTCAGCGGGCTGACCTCGTCGTTCTGGGTGTTCTGGGCGATGGGCATCGTCTCTGCCCTGAGCGGCACCCTCTGGAACGTGATCACCGTCTCGCTCCGCCAGTCTCTGATCCCGGACCGCATCCTGGGACGGGTCAACTCGGTCTACCGGTTCATCGGGTGGGGGATGATCCCGGTCGGATCGGCCATCGGGGGTGTCGTGGTGGCCGTCGCCGAGCCCATCCTCGGTCGTGAGTGGGCGTTGCGGGCACCCTTCATCCTGGCGGCCGTGATCACCGCCGGGTTGTTCATCTATGCCGTGCCCCGGTTGAACACGACACGCATCGAGGACGCAAAGCAGAAGGCCGGCGTTTAGCTGCGTCGCAGCGCCGGATGACCCTCCAGCCGGCTCGGAATTTCGATGTCGATGTCGAGAAGTTGCTGAGCCACCGCCTTGCCTTGAGGGTCGAATCGCAGGGAAGCGGTGCCGCCCGCTCCCAATCCCCCGCTCAACAAGAAGTTCACGGCTTGGATACCGGGCAGCTCGAACCGTTCGACGGAGGTCGACCCGAGGTGGGCGAGAAACGTGGCCACGCGGCTTTCGGTGAGCTCACGCAGGAGGACCGAGTAGAAAGCCGGGTGTCTTGCCCTCACGCCGACATTGACATCGGCGCCTTTGTCTCCGGACCTTCCGTGGGCGATCGTGATCAAAGGGACGACGATCGTCGGGCCGTCGTACGTCTCGTAGCCGACCACTTCAGAAGGCGGGGCGTCGCCCGCGACGACGATCTCGTCGATCTCTCTGGAGGACCCATCGACCTCGAGAGTGGGGATCACCGCCTCACGCGACACCGGGAAGCACTCCAAACGGATCAACGG
>JBAPYG010000289.1:0-9624 GCA_049284615.1 Acidimicrobiia bacterium | reverse complement strand
ACGCCATGATCGCCATGACCCGTGACGGGTTCAGCGCGATGGTTGTGGATTACTCCATGCCACGCTCGAACGGTGTCGAGCTAGTGAGATCGATGCGGGCTGCCGACGTGCGCATCCCGATCGTGATGGTGTCCGGTGTGGCCACCCAGGAGGAGAAGGATGCCGCCTGGGCGGTCGGTGTCGACGCCTATCTCGACAAGTTCGATCTGCGTCAGGGGGTCCTCACCAAGACTCTTCGCCAGCTCCTGGGTCTCGAGGAGGCCGACACCGCCTGAGACCCGACATCTCACAGGCTGGAACGGCGCTCGATTTCCCCCCTGAACCGTTTCAGAGCCTCCGGTTCGATGCCGATAGTGAGTCGAGGTTTATGCCTGACCTGCCGCGCTTCGACCAGCTGTTGATGTTCCTGCCGGCCGTCGTCGGCCTCCTCATGGTCGTCTGGGCCTGGAGGATCACCGCCACCGGTCGGGAGAGAGAGCGTGAGGTGCTTCGTCTCTCCGAGGAGGCTCACACGATCAAGAACGATTTCGTCGCCCTGGTCAGCCACGAGCTCAGAACACCGTTGACCTCGATCGCCGGGTTCTCCGACACCCTGCTCGAATCGTGGGCGGACCTTCCCGAGAACGAGGTGGAGGAGTTTCTCTCGATCATCAACCGTCAGGCCATCTATCTCGGTGACCTGGTCGAAGACGTGCTGGTGATCCCCAGGCTCGAGGCGAACCGGCTAAGGCTCGATCCAGCCCTCTTCGACCTCGGCGACCTCATCGAGGACGTGGCCCAGATGGTCTTCCCCAACGGAGGCCGCAAGTCGTCTCTGGTCTCGCTCCCTGACGGCGTGAGGGTCTACGCCGATCGGCGGCGGGTACAGCAGGTGCTTCGCAACGTCATGGAGAACGCTCGCAAGTACGGTGGAGATCAGATCCTCGTCGAGGGCTTCGTCCTGGGGGACCAGTACCTCATCATCGTCTCCGACAACGGGCCGGGCGTCCCCGACGAGGAGACTCGGAAGGTGTTCGAGGACTTCGAGCAGCTCTCGAAGGGTGACGCCAGGGACTCGAGCGGGATGGGCCTCGGCCTGCCCATCGCCCGTCGTCTCGCCCGCGCCATGGGTGGTGATGTCTGGTACGAGCGTCGGTTCCCGACCGGGGCCCGCTTCTGCTACTCCCTTCCGCTCAACCGGCGAACGGTGCTCATCGACGAGGACTCGACACGCGAGCCACTCCCCGAGGAGATGGTCCGCGTGGAGCTGTCGGAGACGGCCGGGCGCGGTATCTGATCACACGTATGTGATTCAGTCGGTGTCGCCCGGTACCATCGGAGCCTGATGACACAGCAGACACAGTGGTTCGTTGACGACGTACCCACCGAGTCGCCCCTGTTCGCCGATCTGAACCCGACCCAGCGCGAGGCGGTGGCGGCCACCGAAGGCCCGGTGCTCGTGGTGGCCGGGGCCGGCTCGGGGAAGACACGTGTCCTCACTTTTCGCATCGCCCACCTCATTCGCGACCTGCACGTCGCCCCCGACTCGATCTTGGCCATCACCTTCACCAACAAGGCCGCCAACGAGATGAAGGAGCGGGTGGGTCAGCTGATCGGTGGTGTCGTGCGCTCGATGTGGGTCAGCACCTTCCACTCCTCGTGTGTTCGCATCCTGCGTCGTGAGGCTTCACGACTCGGTTATCGGTCGGCATTCACGATCTACGACGACGCCGACTCGCTGCGTCTGCTCCGCATGGTCACAAAGGACCTGGATCTCGATTCGAAGCGCTTCCCCGAGAAGGCCATGAAGGCCGTGATCTCCAACGCGAAGAACGAGCTGGTCGACTTCGAGTCCTTCGCCGACCAGGGTGATGGCTTCTACCACGAGCAAGTCGCCGACGTCTATCGGCTGTATCAACAACGGTTGGTGGAGGCTTCGGCCATGGACTTCGACGACCTCCTCATGGTGACCGTCGAGCTCTTCGCCGCCTTTCCCGACGTGCTGTCCCACTATCAGCAGCGTTTCCGTTACGTCCTCGTCGACGAGTACCAGGACACCAATCGGGCCCAGTACATGCTGGTGAAGCAGCTGACTGCGGCGCATCGCAACCTCTGTGTCGTGGGCGACTCCGACCAGTCGATCTACAAGTTCCGTGGGGCGGACATCCGCAACATCAGGGACTTCGAAAAGGACTACCCCGATGCCCGGGTGATCGTTCTCGATCAGAACTATCGATCGACCGAGATCATCCTCGACGCCGCCAATTCCGTCATCTCGAACAACACCAAGCGCACTCCAAAGCATCTGTGGTCGGATCGCGGCACGGGCGTCCCCATCGTCCGGTTCGAGGCCGAGGATGAGCACGACGAAGCAGGGTTCGTGGTCGACGAGATCGAGAGTCTGCAGAAGAGTGGCTTCAACCTCGCCGACGTGGCCGTGTTCTACCGAACCAACGCGATGTCACGCGTCATCGAGGATGTGTTCGTGCGTCGTGGCATCCCCTACTCGGTGGTGGGCTCGGTGAAGTTCTACGACCGCAAGGAGGTCAAGGATGCGGTCGCCTACTTGAAGGTGCTGGTCAACCCGTCCGATGAGGTCGCCGTGAAGAGGGTCATCAACGAGCCTCGTCGTGGCATAGGAGCCACCACGGTCGCCCACGTCGACCGGTACAGCCAGAAGAACGGCATCAGCTTCTTCGAAGGTCTGTCGGCGGCCAATGACATCCCGCAACTCAACTCGCGCGCCCAGAGATCGGTCCTCGAGTTCGTGAGCCTCATCGAGATGCTCAGGGCCAAGGCAGACGAGGGCGGTGTCGAGACCGCCATCCAGGCGGTCCTGGACGACACCGGGATGGTGGCCAACTACGAGTCGGAGCGCACCATCGAGGCGATGGGCCGGGTCGAGAACCTGCGTGAACTGGTTGGGGTCGCCACCGAGTTCGAGTCGGTCAACGAGGGCGCGGTCATCGGCGACGAGCCATTTGACACCCTCGACAACCTCCGTCGTCTCGAGGTGTTCCTCGAGTCGACGGCACTGGTGGCGGACATAGACGAGTGGGACGAGGGTGCCGGTGCGGTGACTCTGATGACACTGCACACTGCCAAAGGGCTCGAGTTCCCGGTGGTGGTCATCGTCGGGATGGAAGACGGGGTCTTTCCCCACATGCGCTCTTTGGGCGACCCCGAAGAGCTCGAGGAGGAGCGTCGTCTCGCCTACGTGGGCATAACCCGGGCGCAGGACAAGCTCTATCTGACATCGGCCTGGCAGCGAATGCTCTTCGGCGGATCGAACTACAACCCGCCCTCGCGCTTTCTCCAGGAGATCCCTGACACCTTGCTCGAGAAGGCACCGAAGCGACAGCGTCGGGGCCCGGCAGACCGTGCCGCGGCGACCGGCCCGCGCACCACCATCGCTGCGGGGGATGTTGGGCCTGGCGACCGTGTCCGACACGACAAGTGGGGTCTGGGAACGGTGCGTGAGATCGTCGGCGACGGCGATCGCGCCGAAGCCGAGGTGATGTTCGACACCCAGGGGAAGAAGCGTCTCCTGCTCGCCTGGGCACCCCTGGAGATCGCCTAGAACGGAAGCTGGATCGGCAGGGTCAGACCGGCCGTGAGCGCGCCCAGGAACAGAACCACAGCCAGCACCAGCATGATCATCCGATTCCTGTTGGCGACCAGCTTGGAGCTGACACCGGCGAAGAAGATGACGAGGGCGAAGCCCACGGTGAGGAGCACATAGAAGTCACTGTTCTTGTTTGCGTCCAGCGCCGCCTGACGGTGGGTGGCCGACTGGTCCAGCAAGTCGTTTGCCTGCTCGGAAGCTGCTTGCCTGTACTCAGTCATCTGGAACGGTGTCGGCTCGGCCTCGGCGTTGTTGAGCGGGTCGGTCTCGAGCCAGGCTTCCAATGCAACCTTGAACTCGTCGCGCATCCGCTGGAAGTAGAAGGCGGACAAGGTTCCCTCCACCGGGGTGTACCCGGACTCCGAAACGGGCGGTATCTCGTCGTTGGCGATCTCGGTGGCGACGGCATCGAGCCACGATGTGAAGACCTCGACATCGACGATGCGTTGCTGACCCGCCAGGGTGTCGGCACGGGTCGACTCGATCCGATCGCCGCTGGAGGCGCTGAACTCGATGGCCTGGATACCGCTCCACATCCCGGCCTCGAAGGCACACCAGGCGGTGAGGATGGCGGCCAGGGCCATGACGATCGTGGCGAAGAGCTCGATGCGATCGGATGCGCCGAACAGAAGCTTGTCGTCTTCCTCCCGGTGGGACATGTCTACGCCTTCTCGACCCCTTCGAGCAGCTCGCGCCAGCTGGCCACGAACTTCTCAACGCCTTCTCTCTCCAAGGTGTCGACCACGTCGTCGTAGTCGATGCCCAAGGCGGCCATCTTGTCCAGCTCATCGTTGGCCCGGACGATGTCGACGGCATCGAAGCTGGACGGGCTGGGGTCGCCGTGGTCCTGGTAGGCATCGATCGTGGCCAGCGGCATGGTGTTGACCGTGTCATTCGCCACCAGGCTCTCCACGTAGAGGAGATCGCTGTATGCGGGGTTCTTCGTGGAGGTCGAGGCCCACAACGGCTTCTGGGGCCGCGCTCCCTGGTCGGATAGATCCTCGAAACGCGGTGAGGAGAACGACTCCAGGAACAGCCCGTACGCGGCACGGGCATTGGCGACGGCGAGGTGGCCCTTGAGGTCGTGGGCGTCGTTGCTGCCCACCGCCTCGAGCCGGGAATCGACCTCGCTGTCGAAACGGGAGACGAAGAACGAGGCCACCGAGGCCACGGCGGAGAGGTCTCCCCCGACCGCCAGCAGGTCTTCCAATCCGGACATGTAGGCGTCGATGACCTCCTGGTATCGCTGCAACGAGAAGATGAGAGTCACGTTCACCGATACGCCCTCCCCGATCAGGGCTCGGATGGCAGGGACACCCTCGGCGGTGGCGGGCACCTTGACATAGAGGTTGTCCCTGTCGATCTGCTTGACCCAATCGCGCGCCTCGGCCACCGTCGCGTCGGTGTCGCCGGCGAGGGTGGGCGACACCTCGACCGAGACGAAGCCATCACGCCCACCGGTAGCGGTGAACACAGGGCCCAACACGTCACAGGCGCGGGCGATGTCGCCCGCCATGAGGCTCTTGGCGATCTCTTGAGTCGAGAGCCCGCCCGACCGCAGCTCACTCAGCTGCTCGGAGTAGTCATCGGTGCCGACGATGGCGGAGGCGAAGATCGTCGGGTTGGACGTGACTCCCGTGACGGCGTCTTCCTCCACCCGGCGCGCCAGCTCCCCAGAGTCGAGCATCTGTTTTGAGATCTGGTCCGACCACACGCTGACGCCTGCAGCCGCCAGACCGTGGAGGTTGGAGATCGGCATCCCCTAAGAGTAGGGCTGTCTGGCAGAGTTCCGTCACAACACACCGGTTGCGGAAAGAGGGGGGACTTTGAGTGGCACTCTCACTTAGTGGAGTCATCGGCACACCACTAGCCTCGCGGTCCGGAATGCCACGACGAATCCTCATCGCCAAGCCCGGTCTGGACGGGCACGATCGTGGCGCCAAGGTCATAGCCAGGGCCTTGCGTGACGCCGGGCACGAGGTCATCTACTCGGGTCTCCACCAGACACCTGCCCAGATTGCCGAGACCGCGGTTCAAGAGGACGTGGACGCCGTCGGCCTCTCGTCGCTGTCAGGGGCGCACAAGACTCTCTTCCCGCAGGTGGTCCAGGAGTTGGCCAACCGCGAGTCATCCGACATCGTCGTGTTTGGCGGTGGCGTCATTCCCGAAGCCGACATCCCCGGTCTCGAGGAGACGGGTATCGCCATGATCTTCACACCCGGCACCCCCCTCGACGAGATCGCTTCTTGGGTAGACGCCAACATCGAGGAAAAGGCTTAGAGGAAAGGAAACGATGAAGATCCACGAGCACCAGGCGAAACAGCTCATGGCGGCGCGCGGCATCCCGGTGCCCCTCGGGCGCGTGGCTCGATCGGTCGACGAGGCCGTGGCCGCGGTCCGGCCGTTGATCGACGAGTCGGGCAACCCGGTTGTCGTGCTCAAATCGCAGATCCACGCCGGCGGCCGCGGGAAGGGCACCTTCAAAGAGCACCCCGATGTTCGTGGAGTCAATGTGGTGACAGATGGCATCGAAGGTGGCCCGTCCGCCGCCGAGGAGAGGGTGCGGGAGCTCTCACAGCAGATGCTGGGCAGCACTCTGGTCACGATCCAGACCGGTGACGACGGCAAACAGGTGAACCGCCTATATGTGGAGCAGGGCATCGACATCGCCCGCGAGCTCTATCTGGCGGTCCTGCTCGACAGGGCTTCCTCTCGCAACATCGTGATGGCATCGACGGAGGGAGGCGTCGAGATCGAGAGAGTTGCCGAGGAGACTCCGGAGAAGATCCTTCGCTCCGAGATCGACCCCGCCATCGGCCTGGCCGCGTTCCAGGCGAATGAGCTGGCCCACGGTCTGGGCATCGAGGGTGACGCCGCCAAGAACTTCACGAGGTTCGTCAAGGCCCTCGCCGACGCGGCAACCGAACTCGACACCGACCTCATCGAGATCAACCCGCTGGTCATCACCACCGACGGCCAGGTGATTGCCCTCGACGGCAAGATGTCCTTCGACGACAACGCCCTCTACCGGCATCCTGACATCGCCGACATGCGGGACGAGACCGAAGAGGACCCGTCGGAGCTCGCCGCCAAGAACGCCGGTCTCAACTACATAAGGCTGGAAGGGACCATCGGATGTCTCGTGAACGGGGCCGGTCTCGCCATGGCCACCATGGACACCATCAAGCACGTAGGTGGTGAGCCGGCGAACTTCCTCGACGTAGGCGGTGGCGCCACGGCCGACCAGGTGACCACTGCATTCCAGATAATCACCAAGGACCCGACCGTCAAAGGCATATTCGTCAACATCTTCGGGGGGATCATGCGTTGTGACATCATCGCCACCGGCATCGTCGAAGCCGTGGAGCGGGTCGGCCTAGAGGTGCCGCTGGTCGTTCGATTGGAAGGGACCAATGTCGAACAGGGCAAGCGGATAATCGAAGAGTCGGGTCTGAAGGTGACCAATGCCGACGACCTCAGAGACGGCGCCGAGAAGATCCTGGAGTTGACGTCATGAGCATCCTCGTCGACAAGAGCACCAGGGTCCTGGTCCAGGGTCTGGGCAAGACCGGGCAATTCCACACCGACACGGCAATCGCCTACGGGACCCAGATGGTGGGAGCGGTCCACCCTTCGCGCGCCGGCTCCGACTTCCACTTCGAGGGTGCGACGGATCACTCCGGAGTCCCGGGCAGGGCCGACACCTACTCGGTGGATCTGCCGGTCTTCGCCACCGTGAACGAAGCCGTTGCCGCCACCGGGGCCAACGCCTCGGTGATCTACGTCCCACCTCCCTTCGCCGCCGACGCGATCATGGAAGCGACTGCCGCCGGGCTCGAGCTGGTGGTTGCCATCACGGAGGGCATCCCCGTCGGTGACATGATCAAGGCCAAGCGCTACCTCGAAGGGCGGAGCACTCGTCTCGTCGGCCCAAACTGCCCCGGTGTCATCACACCCAACGAGTGCAAGATCGGCATAATGCCGGGCTACATCCACCAGAGGGGCAAGATCGGGGTGGTGTCGCGCTCCGGGACCCTCACCTACGAGGCCGTCCACCAACTGACCCTCCTCGACCTGGGTCAGACGACAGCAGTCGGCATCGGCGGCGACCCGGTGAACGGGACCAACTTCCTCGATTGCCTCGAGATGTTCGAGGCCGACGACGAGACCGAGGGCGTGGTCATGATAGGTGAGATCGGTGGCACCGCCGAGGAGGAGGCAGCCGAGTACGTGAAGACGGAGATGACCAAGCCCGTGGCGGGTTTCATCGCCGGCACCTCTGCCCCTCCGGGCAAGCGGATGGGTCACGCCGGTGCCATCGTGAGTGGCGGGAAGGGGACTGCCGAGGCCAAGATCAAGGCCATGAACGACGCCGGCATCGTGGTGGCCGAGACACCATCCGACATGGGGGAGGCGATGATCCGTGCTCTTGGCTGAGAACCTCGCTTCAATCGAGTCCGAAGGTCGTCGTCTCGGCGCCTACGCCCGTCGCGACCCGGGTCGCCTCGTGCCCCAGTACCCGGACTGGACCCTGGCCGACCTGGCCTCGCACACGGCCTCGATACATGGCCGGACGACTCAGATCGTCACCGAGCTGCCCACGGAGCGGATCTCGGCCCCACGCCAGCCCGAAGGAATGGACGTGGCCGACTGGTACGACGAGACGCTCGAGGAGATGCTGGCCGCCCTGCGCCGCGCCGACCCCGACACCCCCTGCTGGGGCTTCGGCTCCAGACCCTGTGTCGGGTTCTGGGAGACCCGCATGGTCATCGAGACGGGCGTGCACCGTTGGGACGCGGCCCAGGCATTCGGTGAGGAGGATCGTCTCATCGACAACGTGGCCCGGTCCGGTCTCGACGAGTTCGCGGACATGTGGCTGCGCCAACTGGGCGAGGTCCAACCCTTGGCGGTGACGGCTACCGACATGGACGGGACATGGGTGTTCGGCGATGGGGACCCGCAGCTCACGCTGGAGGGATCGGCGTCGGACATCTACCTCCGCCTGATCGCCCGGCCCTCACCGGTCGAGTTGCCCAATGATTGGGCGACGGCGGTCGATGGCCTGGCTCCACCGCCCAAGCGCTGATGACCCTACGGGCACGGGTCGATGAAATAGGGTGACGGCACGGTGAGGAAGGGGAGGGAATGATCAACTTTGGGACCTGTGGCTCGGCGAACCCCGCCGGCCACTCTTTCTCTCGAACTGCGGGAGCCCTCTGGCCCGCACCTGCCCCACCTGCCAAAACGCCAACGAACCTGCCAACAAGTTCTGCTTCAACTGCGGAACGTCTCTGACTTCCTCCGATGTCGCCACGCCGGTGGTCCAACAGCCTGGGCCCGACCCGGTGTCCGACCCGGGCGAACGTCACCTCGTCTCCGTCCTCTTCGCCGATCTCGTCGGCTCACAACCTTCTCGGAGGGTCGCGATCCCGAAGACGTACGGCAAGGCCCAGAGCTGGCCGGTCGAGATCGACCATCGCCTCGACCGGTGTGCCCGGATTGGGACCGCTGCGCAGGTGACTAGTTTGGCCGCGTCCGCCTAGTCAGGGAGCCGCCATGAGAGTCGCCTATGTCCTCAACACGCCCCGGGCCGCCAGCTACAAGGTGGCCTCCATGATCCTCCCCCAGCTCGAGGCGGGCACGCACGGGGTCGAAGTCGTAGGGATCTTCTTCTTCGACGACAACGTCTGGGCGTTGCGCACGGGCGATCCCATCGGCGAGAGGCTGTCCGCCCTGTCCAAGGAGAGCGGGATGCTGCTGATGGCATGCGACAACTGCGCCTTGGAGCGGAACCTCGCCAAGGGTCAGCCCCGCTGGTGCGACCCGGTCACGGGCCAGGGGCGCACCGAGCCCGCCGAGTGCGAGCCGGTGGACATGGTCGAGGGCGCCACCGTGGGCTGTTTCCCCGACCTGTACACAGCTCTCTCCGGCAACATGCCCGATCAGGTGATCTCTCTTTGAGGAGCGAAGTGGCCGCCGGACCCCGTAGACTCCCGACATGACTTGGCTTTGGGTTCTCC
>JBAPYG010000288.1:0-7426 GCA_049284615.1 Acidimicrobiia bacterium | reverse complement strand
GTCGTTCACGGTCGAGTGTGCCTCGTCCCCGACGACCGTCAGCACACCCAGGTCGTCGTCCACGCGATGCGAGATCCCGACGTATGGGCGCACCGGCACACCAGGTCGCACCCAAGTCCCTGGTTCGTCGGTGAAGGAGGAGCGCACGTGCACCGGCACTTCCCCCTCCCGCGCCGCCTCCACAGAATGAGGCATCAGCACACCTGCACCGGCGTTGGCCAGGGCGAGCATCTGGTCGTATTCGACGTCGGCGAGGAGACGGGCGTCTTCCACGACTCGTGGATCTGCGGTGTAGACACCGGTCACATCGGTCAGGATCTCGCACGCCCCCGCACCGAGGGTGGCCGCCAGAGCAACCGCAGTCGTGTCCGACCCGCCGCGTCCCAATGTGGTGACCTCCTTGGACGTCGGGTCGACACCCTGGAAACCGGCCACGATGACCACCTTCCCGGCATCTATCGACTCACGGACCCGCTCTCCGGTTATCCGGGTGATGCGGGCGCCACCATGTGAGGAGTCGGTGAGGATGCCTGCCTGGGACCCCGTGTAGCTGACGGCCGGGACTCCTCGATCGTTCAAAGCCATGGCCAACAGCGCCATCGAGATCCGCTCCCCGGCCGTGAGGAGCATGTCCATCTCTCTCGGATGAGGGGCGGTGCTCACCTCCGCGGCCAGGTCGAGGAGGGAATTCGTGGTCCGGCCCATGGCGGAGACGACGACCACGAGGTCGTTTCCCTGCTCACGTGTGCGGACGACTCGATCGGCCACGGCCTTGATCCGGGAAGGGTCTGCCACCGACGTCCCGCCGTACTTCTGGACCACGATTGCCATGGCCACAGTTTGGATCGTTTGGGCCCTCAATACGAACACCGGGGTGGGGATTGGCCGGGAGTGGGGCCTAGAGTCGCGCCGCCATGACCGACCGACGCCAACGTCAGAAAGAGCAACGCGCCGCCAAGCGGGAGGCAGAGCGCAAGTCGGAGTCGCGTCGTGCGCTGTTCCGCACCATCGGCACGGCACTGATCTTCGGTCTCGTCGTGGTCGCCATCTTCACTTTCGGCGGTCTCTTCGATGGCGATGACACCGGGGTGCCCCAGTCCTACGAGGACTACCGCAGTCAGGACACGGCCTGCGGAGGAGGTCAGCCCCCGCCCGAGGAAGTGATGTCGTTCCCCGATGGCCCCGAGGATCAGACCGACATCACCGCCGAGAGCACAGTCACCGCCACCATCGCCACCTCATGTGGTGAGATCGTGCTCGAGTTGAACAACGAGGGTGCGCCGGACACCGTCAACTCGTTCGTGTTCCTCGCCCGGTCCGGGTACTACGACGGCCAGGTGATCCACCGCATCTCCGAGGACTTCGTGTTCCAGACCGGCGACCCCGCGGCCGATGGCACCGGTGGACCCGGCTACGTGATCTCGGACGAGTATCCAACAGACCCCGACTTCGTCTACGAGTACGGCACGGTCGCCATGGCCAATCGCGGTTCCCGCAGCACCGGCTCCCAGTTCTTCGTCGTCGCCGGCGACGACGGGCAATTCCTGACCAGTAGCTTCAACGTCCTGGGAGGAGTCCTCGGCGGGCAGGACGCGATCGAGCGGATAATGGTGCTGCCCACCGGAATCGCCCCCGGGACCAACGAGCAGAGCCGACCCCTGGAGACTGTCTACATCGAGTCGATAACGATCGATGTAGCCGGTTCTTGACACCCGGAGCGGGCATCATCGGCACTCAGAGCTGATGATCGTCGATCTCCACACCCATTCCACCGCCTCCGACGGCTCCGATCGCCCGGCCCGTCTCATCGAGCTGGCTGCCACCGTCGGCCTGGGATGCATCGCCCTCACCGACCACGACACCCAGGAGGGGCTCCCGGAGGCCGCCGAGGCCGCCGCTCGGTTGGCGATCGATCTGGTTCCCGGGGTCGAGCTCTCCCTCGACTACGCCGATGGCGGGATGCATCTGGTGGTCCTCTGGCTCGAGCCGGGCGAAGGCCCCCTCCAGGACCGTCTTCCGGCGTTGCAGCAGGGTCGGGGGGCGCGAAACGAGCAAATAGTCGATCGACTCAACGAGTTGGGGATGCCCATCACCCTCGAAGAGGTCGTCGCCGAGTCCGGTGGGGGAACCGTGGGCCGTCCCCATATCGCTGCAGTGATGATGAGACATGGGTACGTCCCCGACATCCGCACCGCCTTCGACATCTGGCTTGGCGCCGGTCGGCCGGCGTATGCGAGCCGGCCCCGGCTCGGGCCTGAGGAGGCTATATCCCTGGCGCGGGAATCAGGGGCGGTTCCAATCCTCGCCCACCCGCACACACTCGGGATCACCACGGCGACCGAGATGGCCGATCTGCTCTCCCGTCTCGTCGCGGCCGGCCTGGTCGGCCTGGAGGCCCATTACTCCAGCTACCGAAGGCACGAGCGAGCCGGTTACGCCGACCTGGCCCGTCGGTTCGGGCTCGTCCCCTCTGGGGGCAGCGATTACCACGGCGTGTACAAGCCCGGGCTCGCCTTGGGCGCGGGTTATGGCGACCTGATCGTCACCGGCGAGACCGTCGAGCGTCTTCGCAGCGTCGCGGGTGACCCTTGAGCCGGCCGATTCGCATGGGAACCGCCGCTGCCGTGGTGGCCGGGAGTGTCCTCCTCTCCCGCATCCTCGGCCTCGGCCGCGATGCGCTGCTCGCCGGCCTCATCGGGGCAGGATCCGAGGCCGATCTCTACTTCGACTCCTTCTTCATACCCGACATCCTCAACTACTTCGTGGCCGGCGCCTATCTCACGATCACACTGGTCCCCATCCTGAGCCGCCACATCGAGAGCGGCGATAACGAGGGCGCCAGCCGAGCCTTCACATCGGTCTTCCGGTTCGTGGCCCTGGCCATCGTGGCGTTGACCATCTCGATGTGGCTCTTCGCCGGCCCGTTGGTCGATCTGATCTTCCCCCGGGTAGCCGAGACCGAGCGTCTGGTCGGTCTGACCCGACTCGTCCTGCCTGCACAGGTGTTTCTCGTCCTGGGTGCGCTGTTGATGGCGGTCCAGTACACCCACAAGCGATTCATCATCCCGGCGGCGGCGCCGCTCATCTACAACCTGGGCATCATCGCGGGGGGTCTCGTCGGGTGGGCGATGGGCGACCCTTCACCCGAGTCATTCCTCATCGGTGCCGTGGCGGGAGCAGCCATCGGCAATTTCGGGCTGCAGTGGATCGGTGCCCGGAAGACCGGCACGTGGTTCCTCCGGCCCCGCCGGGGTGAGGGGTCCGTCGGCGAATACCTCGTGTTGGCGATCCCGTTGATGGTCGGACAGTCCGTGGCCGTTCTCGACGAGCAGTTCGTGCGCATCTTCGGCCAGGTGCAGGAAGGGGCCACCGCCGCGCTCTCCTACGCTCGACGTCTCAACATGGTCCCGGTGGGCGTCATCGCCCAGGCGGCCGGGGTGGCCGCGTTCCCGTTCCTCGCCAGCCTGGCGGCGAGGGGCGCCAACGACGAGTTGGTCGAGACGACGGGCCGGGCCGCACGGAAGACACTCTTCGTGGCAGCGGCAGCGACAGCCGGTCTCGTGGTGCTCGCCCGCCCCATGGTTCGACTCATCTACGAGTACGGCGCGTTCTCCGGCGCCGATGCCGATCTGGTCACCACCCTCCTCACCATCTACGCCTTCTCCATCCCGGCGTGGGGCATGCATCAACTGTTGGTCAGGCACTTCTACGCCAAGAGGAAGATGTGGACACCGGTGTTGATCGGGACGCTATTCACGGTCATCGCGATCCCGGTTTGGCTCGGTCTCTACAACGTTTGGGGAGTCGAGGGCTTTGCCCTGGCATCGACTCTGGTGATGATCGGGTATGCCGGCGGGATGCTTCTCGCCTGGGGTCGCGACTCCGGCTGGGCGGCCGTGCGCAAGCTGGCACCTGCGTTCCTCCGCTCGATGGTCTCGGCCACCGTGGCCGGGGCCATGGGTTGGCTGGTGGTCAATGCGCTACTCGGCGATGGCCCGGTATCGGTGGGGGTCGCCCTCGTTGTCGCCGCAGTGGGGGGGATCACCGCCATGGCCGCGTTTCTCGGGGTCTCGATACTGTTCCGATCGCCGGAGATGGGCGAAGTCCTTCCCAAACTGCGCCGCTGAGACTCCGACTCGAGAGTGGTTCCGGAACCCGACGTGACGACAGTCACTCGGGGCGGATCTGCTCCCGCGGTTGCCGCGGCTCCTCGAAGTCGAGAGCGCGTACCCAAGCCGAAAGGCCCGGCTTGGCGGCTCCGCGACCCTGACGCGCTGCCGCCTCCTCCCGGGCGATACGGTCGAGCACCACCGCGATCACGGCAGCCTCGAACTCACCTGCTCCGCCCTTGATCTCGATCGGGTCAACCATCGCTCAGCTCCACCAACTCGATGAGGGTCCCTCCGAGATCGGCGGGGTGCACGAACGCGATACGGGATCCGCGGCCACCCTGACGCGGCTCGGTGTCGACGAGACGGGCGCCCATCTCGCGGAGATGGGCGAGGGAGGCCTCGATGGAGACGACGGCGTAGGCGACATGATGCAGACCTTCACCATTGTTGGACAAGAAGCGGCCCACCGGGGTTTCAGGCGACAACGGCGCCACCAGTTGCACGAAGGAGCCACCGATCGGGATCATGGCCTCCTCGACGCCCTGGCTCTCCACCGTCTCCCGGTAGGCCGGCTCGACCCGATATCTGTCGCGATACCCGACGATGGCGTCGTCGAGGTCGTTCACGGCTATGGCGACATGATCGAGATTGAGCAACTTCACCGTCGTGAGCGTATTGGTTGCGATCGGACCTGTCATCCGGAGACCGGTACCATCAGACCTGCATTGAGCAACGCAGTCATCACCGGGATCGCACGGACGCCGATCGGGCGATACGGGGGAGCGCTCCAGCCTCTGCGCGCGGTCGACCTGGGTGGCGCCGCCATCGCCGCGGCGATGGAACGGTCCGAGATCGAGCCCGGTGTGTTCGACGAGGTCGTTTTCGGGCACGTGCTCCAAGCCGGGGAAGGTCAGATCACGGCGCGTCAGGCAGCCGTTGCCGGGGGTCTGCCCATGACCGTCCCGTCGCTCACGGTCAACAAGGTCTGTCTCTCCGGTATGTCGGCCATTGGCCTCGCCGCCCGAGCCGTAAGGCTCGGCGATGCCAAGTTCGTGATGACTGGTGGGATGGAGTCGATGTCGAACGCCCCATACGTGGTCCGTGAACTGCGATGGGGGGCACGCATCGGCGATGTCGAGACGGTCGACGTGATGCAGCACGATGGCCTGTTCTGTGCCTTCGATCAGTGCACGATGGGCGAGTCGTCCGATCACAAGAACGAACGTCTCGGCATCGGGCGTCGGGAGCAGGACGAATGGGCGGCCCGCAGTCATCAGCTCGCCGAGCAAGCTACCTCGAATGGGCAGTTCGCCACCGAGATCACCCCGGTCGCCGTGCCTCAGCGCCGGGGTGACCCGGTCGACGTCGCCGCCGACGAGGGCATCCGGGCAGGCTCGACCGTGGAGTCGATGGGTGAGCTCCGGCCCGCCTTCACGGCGCACGGGACGATCACAGCGGGGAACGCCTCGCAGATATCCGATGGGGCGGCTGCCGTCGTCGTCGCCGGTCGAGAGGCGGCCGACGCCGCCGGCGCACCCGTTCTCGCCGAGATCCTGGCCTACGGCCAGATCGGCGGTGTGGATGCGACCTTGCACGAGCGTCCCGCCGAAGCCCTCCTCGTAGCCTTGAAGAAGGCCGGTCTCGAGCCCGCAGACCTCGACCTCGTCGAGATCAACGAGGCCTTCGCGGCCGTCTCGTTGTGGTCGGCTCGAATGCTCGACATCCCCGATTCCAGAGTGAACGTGAACGGCGGCGCTGTGGCCCTGGGCCATCCGTTGGGTGCAACCGGGGCCCGGCTCGTCGTCACTCTCGTCAACGCCCTTCGCCATCGGGGTGGGGGTATTGGCGCCGCCGCCCTTTGTGGTGGCGGGGGCCAGGGAGACGCCATAGTGGTCAAGGTCGAGGGCTGATGGCCGAGCCGGTCGAACGCAATCTGGGCCTCGATCTGGTGAGGGTCACCGAGACCGCCGCTCTGGGCGCCGCCCGCTGGCTGGGTCGCGGAGACAAAGAAAGAGTCGATCAGGCCGCGGTCGACGGGATGCGCCTCCACCTCTCGACTATCGACATCGATGGGCTCGTTGTCATCGGCGAGGGCGAGAAGGACGAGGCCCCAATGCTCTTCAACGGCGAGCGGGTGGGCAACGGCAACGGCATGGTGGTCGACGTGGCCGTGGACCCGGTCGACGGAACGGTTCTCACGGCATCGGGTCTGCCCAACGCGATCGCCGTCATCGCTCTCGCCGAGGGCCGCGGGTCGATGTACGCACCCGGCTCTTTGGTCTACATGGACAAGATCGCCGTTGGCCCGGAGGCGGCGGGAACCATCGACCTTGAGGCACCGATCGCACACAACCTGGCACAGGTGGCGAAGGCCAATGGCAAGGAGATGAACGACCTTCGTGTCCTGATCCTCGATCGGCCCCGTAACCAGAGATACATCGACGAGGCTCGCCAGGCCGGGGCGCGCATCTCGCTGTTCCGCGACGGTGACGTGGCCGGAGCCATAGCCACAGCACAGGAGAGCCACGAAGCCGACGTCCTCCTCGGAATCGGCGGGTCTCCGGAGGCGGTCATCGCCGCCGCCGCCCTCAAATGCGTCGGTGGGGAGATCCAGTGCAGACTCTGGCCGCGCGATTCGTCCGAAGAGGAGTTCGCCCGCGAGGAAGGGCTCGATCTCGGCCAGGTGCTGACGAGTGACGACCTGGTCGACTCCTCCAACATCTTCTTCGCCGCTACGGGCGTGACCAACGGGGAATTCCTGCGCGGGGTGAACTATCGCGGAGAGGAGCGTGCCGTCACCCACTCGGTGATCATGCGCTCCAAGACCGGATCCATCCGATACATGGACGCCGTGCACAATCTCTCCCGATTGCGCGAGATCTCCAGCGTCACCGTCGACTGAGGGCAATCTGGACGGCTTGCACCAAGGTGTCGGCGATGGGGACTCCCTCAGCCTCCAATACCTCCATGTGGTGGCTCCCGCCATGGAAGAGGATCGGTGTGGCCCCGACATGACGGGCCGCGGCTACGTCGTCGCGTGTGTCACCGATGACCACTGTGTCCCTCCCGGAGATCCCCATGAGGCCCAGATGCCTCTCCAGGTGATTCGCCTTCAGGCCGCCACCGCCGTCCTCCGACAGACCGTCGATCCGCTCGAACTTCGCGGCCAGGTCGAGACGCTCGACGATGCCATGCAGCCAATCATCCGGTGACATCGAGAGCAGGGACTGGCTCCACGAGTTGTCGGCGACGATCGCGATCGCCTCCCTGGCATCGTGGGCCAACTCGACGGTCGTCGCCAGGTCGAAGTAGTG
>JBAPYG010000287.1:0-10975 GCA_049284615.1 Acidimicrobiia bacterium | reverse complement strand
GTTGTAGAGGTTGTAGGTGTTCGGGTCGCTGACCGCCGCATCCACCGAGACGGTGATGATGCCGGCTGCCTGCGCCTCTTCCAGCGCAGGGTTGAGCGCATCGGTGTCGTTGGGGTTGAACACGATGGCATCTACATCGGCGGCGATCAGGTCACGGATGTCCGAGAGCTGACCGGCCGCATCGGTGTTGCGGTGGATCGTGATCAACTCGCTCACCTGACCCGACGACAGTGCCTCGGCCTTGGCGGTGCAGACCTGCTCCTCGCGGAAGCCGTTGCCCACGCCACCACCATTCGAGTACCCGATCACGAACGTGCCACCTTCGCCACCGGCCGCGGTGGTGTCCGAGCCGGCCGCGGTGGTGTCTGATCCTGCTGCTGTGGTGTCGGAGCCGGCCGCGGTTGTGTCCGAGCCGGAATCATCGCCACCACAGGCGACGGCCAGCATCGCGACAACCGCGAGCAAGGCCAGTTTCTTGAACCATGACTGTTTAGTCATTTGGGGATTTCCTCCTATATGCCCTCAGGGGCGAGCGTGAGTCTTCCACACGTGGTGGAACACCGTCCACTCACCCGGCTGGGTCGAATCGTACCGATGGGTTTGCAAATGGCAAACGTTTTCATCTCCTCCTGGGCCTCGTTCTCGTTTTCACTTCCTCCTATTGGTTCACGTCGCCATGACGACATGTCTCTCTCTTCATCCCGCACGGCGGGAAGCTCATCCATGTCGACTCCCGGCCAGGACATGGTCGATGGCGGCAGGGTCGAGGATCTGGTCGATGACCATGGCGGCGGCACCGGTGACACCGGCGTAGTCGCCGAGGTTCGAGGTGCCGATCTTGAGGTCGGTCGTGCTCAGCGTGGTGGAGCGCTGGTACACGACCTCGCGGATGCCGGCGAGCAGTTGGGGCTCGGCCTCTGCCAGATCGCCCCCGAGGACGATCATCTCCGGGTTCAACAGGTTGACCGTCGAGGCCAGGACCTGACCGATCAATCGCCCCGCCGCACGCACCGACCGCGTGGCTTCGCGGTTGCCCTGGCGAACCAATGCGACGACGTCACGTGCCCCGGTGGCATCCAGGCCCCGGTCCCGCAGCCGGGCGGCGATCGCCCATCCCCCCGCAGTCGCTTCGAGACACCCGTTGTTGCCACATCGGCACAAGGCTTCATCGGAGGTCCGCACGTGACCCATGTCACCAGCGGCACCCGTCGCCCCGCGATGCAGTCTGCCCCCGAGGATGAGGCCCGACCCGATACCGGTTCCCACCTTCACGAAAATGAGATCCTCGACCTTGGGCTCCATGGCCCAGTACTCACCGAGGGCCATGATGTTGACGTCGTTGTCGACGAGAACGGGCACGCCGAACACCTCGCGGCAGTGGTCGGCGACGGGGAACATGTGCCAACCCGCCATGATCGGTGGGTTCACGGCCATCCCGTGGGCGAAGTCGACCGGACCGGGGAGGCCGATCCCCACCCCGCGCACATCGGCCATGGGCCGGCCCAGATCTGCGAGCAACTGCTTGAAGGTCTTCTCGAGCCATGACAACACCTCGATGGGCCCGACGTCGATGTCGATCTCCGCGGTGGTGTCGATCATCGCCTCGGCGAGGAGGTTGCTCACCGAAACGCGTGAGTGGGTGGCGCCGAGATCGGCGGCCAGAACCAGACCGGCATCGGCATTGAAGCCGAGGAGGGACGGTGGGCGCCCGCCGGTCGAGGGGGCGGCCTCGCCCAGCTCGACGATCAGACCGGCACCCTTGAGGGCGTCGATTCGCTGGGTCACCGTGGATCGAGCGAGACCGGTCACCTGCCCCAGCTCACCGCGCGTGCGAGCCCGTCCGCTCCGGATCAGGTTGAGCAGGTCGCCGGGGGAGTCGGCTTCGACGTTGTCGCCGGCCAGGGATTGTCTCACCATTCGGGTTTGTTCACCATGGCAGAGACTTTTGTAGGTGTCAAACACATAAGTAGACAACATACGACTTTGTCTACTTCGCATCGTCGACGACTCCCAGGAAGAAGGACACGTCTCGCCAGGACGGCCCCGCCCTGCTTATTCTCCTGCTCCAGGTTCGAGTCGAATGGAGTCTCATGGGTCTCAACGAGATCAGGGCGGGGGTCGTGGGCGTTGGCTTCATCGGCGTCGCCCACGTCGAAGCCCTGCGTCGTCTGGGAGTCGACGTCGTCGGCGTCATGGGCTCATCACAGGAGCGAGCGCGTGCCAGGGCCGATTCGATCGGGGTCGGCCGAGTGTTCGGGAGTGTCGAGGAGATGGCCGCCGACTCCGCGATCGACGTCGTCCACATAGCCAGCCCGAACTATGCCCATGCCGATCAGGTCCGGGCAGTCCTCGACGCCGGGAAGCACGTCGTGTGCGAGAAGCCGCTCGCCCTCGACTCCGAGGACACCGCCGATCTGGTGAGTCGGGCCGAAGTCTCGGGTCTCGTGAACGCGGTCTGCTTCAACATCAGGTTCTACCCGGCCAACCATCAGGCGATGGCCATGGTCGCCGCCGGTGAGATCGGCGAGCCCCGCTTCATCACCGGCTCGTACCATCAGGATTGGCTCTTGCTCGAGACCGACTGGAACTGGCGTCTCCAACCCGGGGAAGCGGGCAGACTCCGGGCCGTGGCCGACATCGGGTCCCATTGGCTCGATCTGACCAGGTTCATCTCTGGTCGGCGGGTGATCGAGGTGATGGCCGATCTCCACACTCTGGTGCCCATTCGCCGTCACCCGGCGGGGCCGGTGGAGACGTTCGCCACCGCGTCCGATGACGGGGACTTGATCTCCGAGGAGATGACCAGTGACGACGCCGCCGGGATCCTGCTCCGCTACGAGGATGGTGCCCGGGGCGCGGTCACCATCTCTCAGGTCTCCGCGGGGCAGAAGAACTCCGTCCGCTATGAGATAGCGGGGAGTGAGTCTGCCCTGAGATGGCTCTCGTCCAATCCCGACGACCTGTTCATCGGGCACCGGGGCCGCCCCAGCGAGGTGTTGAGTCGTGACCCGGCTCTCATGCACCCGCGCGCCTCGGTCCTGATCGCATACCCGGGGGGCCACGTCGAGGGATTTCCCGACACGTTCCGCGCCCTCTTCTCCCAGGTGTACGCCGACGTGGCTCAGGGTTCGCCCAGTGCGAGACCGACGTATCCGACGTTTGCCGACGGCCATGACGCCGTGCTGGTGACCGACGCCATCGCCCGGAGTCACGAGACACAGTCCTGGGCTCCCGTTCGAAGATGAGCGGGGCCCGTCGAACGATGAGGAGGAGACAGTGAAGCTTGGGCTTCTGACCGCACCATTCCCGGAGACCTCGCTCGACGAGGTTGCACAGTGGACCGCAGAGAGCGGTTTCACCACCATCGAGATCGCGTGCTGGCCGGCCTCGAGTGGCGACACCCGTCGCTATGCCGGCACCAGCCACATCGATGTCGACGGGATCTCCGACGCCGAGGCCTCCGAGATCGCGGGGGACATGCACGACAAGGGTCTGGAGATCTCCGGGCTCGGCTACTACCCCAACCCCCTCCACCCCGACGATGAGCACGCTCGGATGGTCATCGATCACCTCAAGAAGGTGATCGCAGCCGCCGGGAAGATGAACGTGCCGGTGGTCAACACATTCATCGGGGCCGATCGGTCGCTCACCCAGGACGAGAACTGGGAGAAGGCCACCGAGGTGTGGCCGGAGATCATCTCGGCCGCCCAGGATGCAGGGGTCAAAGTCGCCATCGAGAACTGCCCCATGATCTTCTCCAAGGACGAGTGGCCCTCCGGTCACAACGTCGCCTACAACCCGAAGATCTGGCGCCGCATGTTCGAAGAGTTCGGTGAGACGATCGGTCTCAACTTCGACCCCTCGCATCTGGTGTGGCTGATGATCGACATCGAGAGTGCCATCTATGAGTTTGGCGAGCGTTTCTACCACTTCCAGGCCAAGGACGTGATGATCGACTACGAGGGGCTGTATGAGAACGGCACGCTGTCGTCGGGCATCGGCTGGCAGATCCCACGTCTCCCCGGGCTCGGCCATGTCGATTGGGCGGTCGTCTTCTCGGCCCTCTATCGGGCCGGGTATGACGGCCCGATCATCATCGAGCACGAGGATCGCGACTTCGAGGCCAACGACGAGTTGGTCAAGCGCGGCTTCCTCATCGCCCGGGACGTGCTCCGGCCCTTCGTCCACTGACGTGGCCCATCCCAGCATCGGGTCCTACGACGTGGTCGTCGTCGGCTCCGGTGCGGCCGGCTCGCCAACGGCCATCGCCGCCGCCCGGGCGGGCGCCGAGACCCTGCTCATCGAGAAGCTCCCTTTCCTCGGGGGGAACTCGACGGCCGTCCTCGACACGTTCTACGGCTTCTACACCCCCGGCGAGCGGTCACTCAAGGTGGTCGGCGGTGTCGCCGACGATGTCGTCTCCGGTCTGCGTCGTCTCGGCCCGGTGCTCGAGCGTCCCAACACCTACGGGGCAGGGACCGGGGTCACCTACCTGGCCGAGCATCTCAAAGTGGTCTGGGAGAGACTGGCAACCGAAGCCGGCGTCGACGTGCTGCTCCACTCTTTCGTGCAGGATGTCGACGTCGTCGACGGCCGAATCGGCGCCCTGGTCGTCGCCACCAAGGCCGGGCTCCGCACGGTCGATGCCTCGGTCTTCGTCGATGCGTCGGGCGATGCCGACGTCTGTCATCAGGCCGGGTTCGACTACGAGTTGGCCGGTGACATCGATCCGGCGCAGACCCTCACCACCACCTTCAGGATGGTCAACGTGGACCATGCCCGTCGGGCCACCATCACTCGGGAGCAGATGCACGGTCTCATGGCCGAGGCCGCCGAGTCGGGCAGGTATGACCTTCCCCGACGCGAGGGCAGCGATCATCAGACCCCCGTCGATGGCATGGTGGCCACGGTGATGACCCGTCTCGACCATGTCACCCGATCACCCGACGGGACGGTGGTCAACGCGACCGATCCCCACGTGCTCAGCCGGGCTGAGATGGAGGGCCGGCGTCAGGCGCTCGAGTACGCCCGGTTCCTGGTCGATCGAGTCCCCGGGTACGAAAACGCGTCTCTGGTCGCGCTGAGCAGCCAGATCGGGATGCGGGAGACCCGCCGGGTCTTCGGGGACTATCGGGTGACCCGCGAGGACGTCCTCACCGCCCGGCAGTTCGACGACCAGATCGGTCTCTGCGGTGCCCCGATCGAAGACCATGTGCCCGGGACCGGGACCATCTGGGAGTACCTACCGGATGGGAAGACGGTCGGAATCCCCATGACGACTCTGATCCCCAAGGACGGGGTGAACACCCTGGTGGCCGGTCGTTGCTTCTCGGCGACTCACGACGCACAAGCCTCGATCCGGTCAATGGCCCAGTGCATGGCAATGGGCCAGGCCGCCGGCACGGCCGCGGCCCTGGCCGCGAAGGGCGACGGTCAGGTGAGGTCGATCGACTTCGATGACCTGCGCGGTCGGCTGCATGGGGATGGGGCCATCCTCGAGCCGGTCGAATGAGTGGCTTCATCCGCACGATCGGTGGAGACCTGCCCACCGGTCTCATCGGGCCGACGTATGTCCACGAGCATCTGATCATCGACACGCCACTCGTCGCCGCAACCATGCCGCACATACATCTGCCCTCGGTCGAGGAGGCCCGTGCCGAGGTCGAGACCTGTGTCGCCGCCGGTGTCCGCACCATGGTCGACGCAATGCCCGCCGCTTCGGGTCGTGACCCGGAGCGTCTCGCCCGGATAAGCATCACCACAGGCATGCGTGTCGTGGCTGCCACCGGGCTGCACACCGAGAGGTACTACGACGGGGTGGCGTGGGCTCGCGACGAGTCAGCAGAGCAACTGGCGGCCCGGTTCATCGCGGACATCGAAGTGGGAATCGATCGGCACGACTATCTCGGCGATCGGGTGGAGCGCACCGAGGCGCGGGCCGGGATCGTGAAGGTCGCAATGCTGGCCGACGACCTCTCGGCACGCGACCAGCGTCTGTTCGAGGCCGGCGCGATGACTGCCACCACCACCGGCGTCCCGATTCTCACCCACGCCGAGGCGGGCAGGGGGGGTCTGCGCCAGATCGAGACCCTGCTCGGCCATGGCATTTCCCCCGACCGAATCGCGTTGTCCCACACCGACAAGCGGGCTGACAACCGCTATCACGGGGCGATGCTGGAGACCGGTGTGTTCCTCTGTTACGACCAGGGTCTGAGAGAGCCCGAGCAGACTTGGAGACTGGTCGACGAGATGGTTCTCGCCGGCCACGAGGGCCAGTTGCTGATGGGTACCGATGGGGCACGTCGCTCGTTGTGGTCGACATTGGGCGGTTCTCCCGGTCTGGCGTCCCTGTACCGCACCGCAGTGGACCGCCTCGGTCCCGACCTGGTGAGGACCCTGTTCGTGGACAACCCGGCTCGCTATCTCAGCTTGTCAGGTTGATCGGGGGCCGCGTCCGTATCGGCGAAGACGGTGCAGTCGTGGTGATCGCGGAGATAGGTTGCCGGGAGGTGAGGCCCGATCTGCTCGGTCAGGGTCCTGTGGAGTACTTCACGTTTGTGCTCCCCGGTCACTACGAGCCAAACTTCTCTCGCTTTCATCAACTCCGATATTCCCACCGTGATTCCCCATGTCGGCGAGGTCGATGCGCCGTAGGTAGCGGCGTTCGCGATGGTGGAGGGGGCCAGATCCACGACCCTGGTCGTGAGGTCGGAGGTGGCCCCCGGCTCGTTCATTCCGATGTGGCCGTTGCTACCGAGGCCGACGATGGCGAGGTCGAGCCCACCCAACTCGACTAGAGCGGCATAGCGGTCCGCTTCGTGATCCGGCTCGGAGGCATCGACATCCGGCATGTTGAGAGTGGGAGTGCCCTTGGAGTGGTCGAGCAGATCGCGTCGGATCATCGACTCGCATCGACCGGGATCCCCCTCAGGGAGCCCGCCGAACTCGTCGAGAAGGAAGATTGTGATTCCATCGAGGGGTGTCCGTCCCGCAACCGCCTTGTATAGCGGTCGCACGGTGGCCCCGGTCGCAAGACACGTGCGCGATCCCGGTCCGACTCGGTCATGGAAGCGCCCGGCTACCTCATCGGCCCACCGCTCAACTGGCAGGACCTCGACCGAGAGACTCAACTGGTCACCAGGTCGAAGATCTCGCCCGAGTCCTTGTGTGACAGCATCAGCTTGGTGCGCCCGTCCGGCAGGACCTCGGACTTGACCACGGCGTGCCCTTCGTGGAGGGTCACCTGCTTCCCGATGCGGGGCGTCGTCCCCCCACGCCATTCGATCTCGACCGGCTCCCACCGGCCGGAGTCGGCAGATCTGTAGGCCGAGTCCATGATGGCGTTGACGACGTACCCGTCGTAGAACGTCTCGCGGGGCTCGGTGCCGTTGTCCATCGAGTCGAACATGTCTGTGAACATGTCGACATAGCCGAGCTCGGCGACCTCGTCGCCAACGGGGAACAACCAGCCCTCGGTCGACTCCAGCTTCTCCGCCACGTAACCGTCGCCGCCGCCCGTGGTGTACATCTCGTATCCGGTGCGGAGGAAGTGGTTGAGCCAGATGGTCCCTTCGGTGCCGGCGACTTCGTCGCGCAGATCCATTCCCCCGCGGAAGGTCCAGGACACTTCGAATTGACCGATTGCACCGGACTCGAACTTGATGAGGGCGACGGCGTTGTCCTCGGCTTCGATGGGGTGGACGAGAGTGTCGGCCCATGCCATCACCTCGACCGGCCGGTTGCCCTTGCCGATGAAGCTGCGGATTATCTCGATGCAGTGGCACCCGAGGTCGACGATCGCACCGCCACCCGCCTTCCCCATGTCCCAGAACCAGGCGCTGTGGGGCCCGGGATGCGTCTCACGTGATCGAACCCAGGTCACGTCCCCGATGCTGCCACCGCGTACCGCCTCGACTGCCTTGAGGGACTTGGGCGTGTAGCAGAGGTCCTCGAGATAACCGGCGAACACACCGGCCGCCTCGACCTTGTCGAGGATCCTCTTCGCCTCCTCGCCGGACCGGGCCAGGGGCTTGGTGCAGAGGATCGCCTTGCCGGCGTCGGCGGCGGTGGAGATGACCTCCTCGTGGAGGAAGTTGGGGAGGGCGACGACGACGGTGTCGACTTCGGGGTGGTTTATCGCATCTTCGATGGACGTGGTGTGCTCGGCGATGCCCCAGCGCTCACTGAAAGCCCGACCTCGTTCCTCCGAGCGTGAGTAGGCGACGGCGACCCGATCACGGCCACGCTGGCCATGGAGGGTCATCGTGTAGAAGTCACCGATGAGACCCGTGCCCAGCATCGCCACCTTGTGTGAATTCACTCGAACCTCCTCGAACCGGAATGTCTAGACAACTTATCAGCCCTGCTGTCGCTCAGAATCGGCCGCACTGATCCCGGGCATGGCTACGATCTCGCCAAACGCCGAACCCGATTCAGAGTCGGGACGGGGGACCCAAACACTACGGGGCGAATCGCGGTCAACGACCGTGTAGAGCACCTTCCAGCTCGAGCCCGACAGCTAACCCCGCAGGCACATAGGAAGGTGTGATGTGGATGCATTTCCTGGCATTTCTCACGAAGACCTGCTGAAGCTCGTCTTCTCCGTGGCAGTGCTCCTCGGCACGGCGAGGCTGCTGGGTGAGGGGGCGCGCCGGCTGGGGCAACCTTCAGTCGTCGGGGAAATCCTCGCCGGTGTGATCCTGGGTCCCTCGGTCCTCTCGAAGCTGTTCCCCGATTTCGGGGCCTGGCTGTTGCCCGAGACCCCGACGCAGTCACAGCTCCTGGACGCTATCGGGCTTCTCGGGATCGTCTTCCTGATGCTGGTGGTGGGGTTGGAGACCGACCTCGGATTGATTCGGGCCAGGTGGAAGACCGCAGCCGGTGTGGGTCTTGGGGGCTTGGTAGTCCCGTTCGGGCTCGGGTTCGCCGCGGCCCTCCTCGTCCCTGACGACCTCCTCGGCAACGAGGGGGAGATAGTCTTTGCGCTGTTTCTGGCCGTCGCCCTCGCGTTGTCGGCGATCCCCGTGTTGGCGAAGATCCTGTCCGACCTCGGGCTCCTCAGACGGGAGTTCGGTCAAACCGCTCTGGCAGCCGGGATGATCGACGACATCTGTGGCTGGGCGCTGCTCGGGATGGTGATATCGCTCGCCTCGTCGGGATCGCTCTCGATCTCGACCGTCACCGGGACCGTGATCGCCATAGTCGCCTTCTTCGCAGCCACCTTCTTCGTGGCGAGGCCGTTCGTGCGTTGGAGCATCGACCTGGTCACCGACCGATTCGAGTCACGTGACATGGTGTTGACGCTCGTCGTCGCCCTCGCCTTCGGGTGGGGAGCGTTCTCACAATGGCTTCACCTCGAGCCCATCCTGGGAGCATTCGCCATCGGCGTGCTCTTCGGCCAGATCCGACGGATGCCCGTCGACGTCGTCAACAAGCTGGAGAGTGTCACCAACGGTGTCCTGGCGCCCATCTTCCTCGCCACGGCCGGGCTGAGGCTTCGCATCGACACGCTGCTCGAGCCACGTCTCCTGGCCATGACTCTGGCCCTGTTCGCGGTGGCTGCGGTCGGAAAGCTCGGCGGAGGCTTCCTGGGCGGGCGATTCATCGCCAGGACTCCGGCGCGGGACGCACTCGGCTTTGGTGTCGCACTCAACGCGCGGGGTGTCCTCGGCATCGTGGTGGCGACGATCGGGCTGTCGATGGGGATATTTGGCCCGGAGATCTACTCGATGATCGTCGTCACGTCCGTCCTCACCTCGATGCTGGCCCCCGTCGCATTGAAGGCGATCTTCTCCGGCCAGCCTCCCGACGAGCCGGCGGAGGACGGGGGCCGGAGCTTCTCGCGTGTCCTGCTCCCGGTGCGGGTCCGGGCGTCCGGGGAGGATGCGGTTCGCGATCTCGAGGCGGCGGCTCTCGGCGAGATGATCGACCCAAAGGGGGGCGAGGTCACGCTGCTCTCTGTCGTGGAGCCTGCCGCCAGACGTGAGGCCGAGGCGTATCAGAGCGGTTTTGCCGACCGTTTTCCCCGGTCGATCACGGTTCGGAGCCGGGTGGCTCGGGGTGACCCCGTCGAGGCGATCCTCGGCGCCGCGGCGAAGGGCCACGATCTGCTCGCCCTCGGTGCCCCCGACCGGAGATCGGACGGGAGCTTCCTGTTCGGTCCTGTCATCGACGATCTCATTCGGCTGGCGCCGTGCCCCACCCTCGTCTTCCGCGCCGGCGTGGGCTCCTGGCCGCCTACCACGATCATGGTCCCCACCGGTGGCGGCCCCGCCGCGGAGGAGGCGGCACGTCTCGCATTCACGATGGCCGGGTCCGAGACGAGGGTGCTCCTCTTCCACGTCGTCGACCCCGAGTCGGCGACCGAGACCGGCATGGGGCGCGCCTCGGCTGCGGGCACGAGGATGGAGATCGGGCAGGACATCGTGTCCGATCTGCGCCGGGTCGGCGTCGGGCTCGGGGTCAGGGTCACCTCCGAGGTGGTGATGGGTGGGGCGATGGTCGCCAACATCGTGGAACGCGCCCGAAGTGGGATCGACCTGATCATCGTGGGCACCAGTGTCCGGTCGGGGACGCGACGTCTCTTCCTGGGCCCGAAGGTCGAGAGGCTGATACGGGACGCGCCGTGCTCGACCCTGATCCTCAACGTCTGATCGGGCCGAGGGTGCGCCGACGCCTATCAGACGTATCAGCGAGGTCCTGTCGCGCTCTGTTGGGTGAGGAGAGCGAGATTCTGAACCGAAGAGGGGGACGACATGCTGCCTTATGGAAAGGTACGAGCGATGCAGGACCAACGAGTTGCGCGTTTCGTCGATGAGCGACAGCGGGCCGAGGCCCGCAGGAGGGCATCCCGTCGCGAGCCAGGAGGGCTGAGCGAGCTGCTCAACGCTCTCGCCCAGGGGCTGGCGGGGATCGGGATGCCCGGAGGTGGCGGGAAGAATCGCCCGGCGGCTCCGGCCTTCTGAGACCTCCCGGG
>JBAPYG010000286.1:0-2675 GCA_049284615.1 Acidimicrobiia bacterium | reverse complement strand
GAGGGGTGAGGGTTCCCGCAGCGATGGAGATCAGATCCGGGCGGCGCGAGGTCCGCCAGAAGAGCGTGGACCCGCAGTTGCCGCAGAAGCCGTATTGGACCTGATCGGTGACGGCGTACCAGCGAAGCGTGTCGCCTGATATCTCCACGGCTTCGACAGGCGCGGCTGTGGCCGCCATGTAGTGACCGGTATGACGCCGGCAGCGGCTGCAGTGACAGTTCACCACGGGGCGGGCCTCTCCCTCGATGACATATCCAACCGACTCACATAGGCATTTGCCCTCGAGGGTCACCAGCTCCTCCAACTTCCCTGACGCCCCACGTCCTCGGGAACTGGTGCTGCGGGAGAAACGGGGAGAGAGGGAGTCGTCCGGGCAGGATGACCCTTTCTCGAAGGTAGCGGCATGGTCGTGAGAATCGGCATTCGGAACATTCTGCCCTTTCCTTCATACTCGCCGCCGATGCGAGGCCGTCTCACCGAGCGACAGACCGGGATCCTGCTCGCCACGGGCGGGGTCTTGCTGATCAGCCTGGACGCATTGTGGATTCGGATCAGCGAAGTGGGGAGCTGGGACGTGGCCTTCTGGATCGGTGTGTTCACGTTCGTGGCATTGACACTCACGATCCAGGCACGTCCCGGGCCTTCCCTGGTGGAGATCGTGAGACGTGACGGCAACCCGCTGCTGCTCTCCGCCGTGCTCAACACCATGAGCATCACCTTCTTCATCCTGGCCATTGGGGCCACGTCGGTCTCCAACACGGTGGCCATCATCGCCAGTGCACCCGTGGCCGCTGCAGTTGCTGCCCGGATCCTCATCGGCGAGAGGCCGATACGCCGGACCTGGGTGGGTATCGGCGGCACCGTCATCGGCATCCTCGTCATCGTCTCGGGCTCGATCGGAGCCGGAACCATCGGCGGCGACACCTTCGCGGTGATGGCCGTCCTCGCGTTCGCAGGGAACGTCGCCCTCTGGCGTCGGCATCCTGACATCAGCCGATCGGGTGTCTTCGCCATGGGAGGCCTGTTGATCGCCATCGTCGCCTTCTTGCCCGCCACCCCACTGTCGGTGGACGCACGCGCCCTGTTGATCCTGGCGGTGATGGGTGGGCTCACCGGGCCGCTGGGCCGGGTATGCCTCGCCTCGGCCACGCGTTACCTACCGGCGGCACAGGTTGGCCTGTTCACACCGATCGAGACGATCGCTGCGACCACCTGGGCCTTCCTGTTTCTCGGCGAGGTGCCTCCCGGTCTCACCGTGGCCGGTGGTGTCGTCGTGATCGTCTCGGTGATGTACGGGACGGGTCTTGGCGCCCAGCGTCGCGCCCGAGGGCGCACAGAGTAGAAACGGCGCCCCGTGGGGCGCCGTTTCGTGGTCGTGATCGATCTATTCGGCTAGCCGGCTGCTGACCGGGCCGAGTCGAGCCAACCGTCGACCAGGTCGCGGTTCTCCGCGATCCAGTCGGCGGCGAGGCCACGGATCGCCTCGTTGGTGTCGGCACCACCAGCCTGCGCCACGTTTGCCAGTGACACATCGAGCACTGAGAGCTCAACCAGTGAGAACAGCTCTGCTGCCGCCGGATTCGCCTCGGCGAACTCGGTGTTGGCAGTCACCAGGATGTCGGCGGCGATCCAACCGAGCTGACATGTGTCATGATCGGCTGCGTACGGGCACTCGTCCGGCCCGATGTTCGCCGTGCCCGGGCGCTGGTCGTGCGACTCGCCACCCTCGAGACCAGCCGGGTTGGAATCATCCAAGACAGCCTCGGTACCGAGCCAGACGACGTTCTGCCCCGGGATCATCTGGGTGATGTATGCGCTCGGAGTCCATGTGTAGATCAACATGGGCTCCTCGTTGTTCGCCTTGGCGGTTGCCTCGGCGGCCATGGCGTCGTATCCCGCGATCACCTGAGTGATGTTCTCCCAAGGCGTCTCACCATTACCGAATGCGATCTGGTTCTGGATGATGTCGTCACAGGTGTAACTCTGCTGACAGCCGTAGATGTCGGCAACACCATTGTTCGGAACCGGATCGGCAGCGTCGAACGCGGCCAGGGCGTCGGGGTTGTTGTTGAGGTCATCAACGGTCGTGATGCCCCATTCCTCGGCGAACGACTTGGTCATCAGGAAGCCCTGAAGACCGCCGCCTGGAGTCTCGCCCGTGTCGCCCGTGAAGGCTGAGCGATAGTCTCCGGCGGCATCGCCGGCCGTCCCGTACACCGTCAAGTGGTCACCGACGATCGAGCCGTCGGGCATCTCGTTGGCGAACCAGCTCAGGTGACCGGGCATCCAGCTCTCCTGCCAGAAATCGAAGTCACCCTGGGCCATTCCCAGATAGGCGAGGGATGGGCCGAGCTCGGTCTCGGCGGGATCGGTCACGTCGTAACCCAGCTCTTCGAGGAGCAAGGTGTACACGTAGGCGGCGAAATAGCCCGAAGACCAATCGGCGCGGCCCTGTCTCACCGTCACGCCCTCTCCGGGCATCGACATCTCACCACCATCGGCGGTGGTCTCGGTCATGGCCTCCGTTGTGGTGGTCATGTCCTCGGTGGTATCGGTCGCGCCACCCGACGTGGTCGTCTCCTCGCCCCCGGTGTCATCACCGCCGCAGGCGGCGACGACCATGGCCAGCACGGCCAGGAGCGCCAAGAGTTTGTAACTAGCTGTCTTCATTTTCC
>JBAPYG010000285.1:0-2262 GCA_049284615.1 Acidimicrobiia bacterium | reverse complement strand
TTCGCCGGGGCGGTGACGCTCAACATCCTCGACACCTGAGTCGAAAAAGGGCGAAAGTCCCTGGCTTTCTCAGCCGATAGAAGGGATATGACGAGCTTCTCCGCGTCTCTACGCGCCATCGGTGACGTCACGTCCGTGCCCGCGACAGTGGAGGTCGATGAAGGGCAACTGAGCATCGCCGCCGGATCGACCGAGATCGGAAGCTGGGCTCTCTCCGAGATCGACCTGGAGCCCATGCCCACCGGATACAGGATGGCGGCCGAAGGGGAGCAGATCATCATCGAGCTGAAAGAGCTCGACGCGTTCAGCGAGGCCCTCGCCGCCGGGCGGTTCAAACGTCGCATGGGTCTGAGGGGAAAGGACAAAAAGGGCACGGCTAAGTCCCGCCGGGCAACCTCACCGCCCACGACGGCCAAGACGGTCGTCGAGGAGCGGGCCCCCGCAAAGACGACCAAGAAGGAGCCCGATTCAGGGATCGTCGAGCGAGCCCTCTCCCGGCTCGACCGGGCCATAGCCAAGGCTCAGAAGCGATACGGCCCCTATCTCCCCGACTGGGTGTTCAGCAGGGCGATGTTCTTCATAATCCTCGCCACCCTGGCAGTGATGCTCGTGTTCGCCGAGATCTTCTCCGTGCTCCTCCTGATCCTCGGTGGCATCGTGATCGCCTTTGGGGCCGTCACCTACAGCGACGGCATGCTCGCCTCGCGGTGGCTCCCCGGACGCATGCAGCCTCCTCACGTCTTGATCATCGGTGTCGTGACGCTCGTCCTCGGTGTGCTCATCGGAATCGTCGCCGGCTGACCTCCGGCCGGCAGACCCGGCCCTCCAATGAGAGAGACCCGCCGGCGACGGCGGGTCTCTCCCATTCATTCGGCAGGGACGGGTCAGATCAATTCGATGATGGCCTCTTCGGCTCCGTCACCCCGACGGGGACCGAGCTTGGTGATCCGGGTGTAGCCGCCGGGCCTGTCCTCGTATCGGGGCGCCACCTCTTCGAACAGCTTGGCGACTGCCCCCTTGTCCGTGATCGTCTTGAGGACGACGCGTCGGGCGTGCAGGTCGCCCTTGCGGGCCTTGGTGATCAGCTTCTCGGCCACCGGGCGCAGCGCCTTGGCCTTCGCCTCGGTGGTGGTCACCCTCTCGTGCATGAACAGATCGGTGGCCAGATTGGCCATGATCAGGCGATCATGCGAGGGAGAGCCGCCGAAGCGATGGCCCTTGCGGGGACGTGGCATCAGTCGCCACTCCCACTGGGCGCGTCGGCGAGGCTGAGACCCAGCTCATCGAGCTTGACGATCACCTCGTCGAGGCTCTTCTGTCCGAAGTTGGTGATGTTGAGAAGGTCGTCGGAGGTCCGCTCGACCAGCTCGCCCACCGTCTTGATCTGGGCCCGTCGCAAACAGTTGCGAGGACGCTCGGACAGGTCGAGCGCCTCGATCGGCAGCTCCAGGTCGGGTGATCCCGAGCTCTCCGGCACGACATCGACCAACTCCAAGCCCTCGCCTTGACCGACTTCGGCGAAAATGTCCATCAACTCGCCGAGGGTCTTCCCGGCGGACGACACCGCGTCTTTTGGCTCGATTGCGCCGTTGGTCTCGACGTCGAGCACCAATTTGTCGTAGTTGGTCATCTGCCCGACCTGGGTGTTCTCGACCCGGTAGGCGACCTTGCGAACAGGCGAGAAGATCGAGTCGACAGGGATGACACCTATATGGCTCGAACCGCTCTTGTTGCTGTCGGCGGTGCGGTATCCCACCCCGGGGGCCACGGTCATCTCCATCTCGAGACGACCCGAGGCCGACAGCGTGGCGATGTGGGCATCGGGGTTGACCACCTCGACACCGGCCGGCAGCTTGAGGTCGGCAGCCGTCACGTCACCGGCGCCCTTGGCCGATAGATAGACGGTTTGCTCATCGATCCCATCCATGTGGATGACGATTCGCTTGATGTTGAGGATGATGTCGACGACGTCCTCGACGACGCCGCCGATGGTCGAGAACTCGTGCTCGACTCCCTCGATCTGGATCGAGGTGATGGCGGCTCCGGGAATGCGAGACAGGAGCGTCCGACGCATGGTGTTGCCGAGCGTGTAGCCGAAGCCGGGCTCGAGTGGCTCGACGACGAAACGCGAACGGTTCTCGCCGGCTTCCTCGACTTCGATCTGGGGGCGTTGGACAATCAACAAGTGGGTTACCTCACTTCGAGTAGAGCTCGACGATCAACTGCTCGTTGATGTCTGTGTCGATCTGATCCCGGCGGGGA
>JBAPYG010000284.1:0-3579 GCA_049284615.1 Acidimicrobiia bacterium | reverse complement strand
TGGCCAATGCTGCAGCCTTCTTCGACCTCGATCGCACCCTGATCTCCGGAGCCTCTGCGTTCCCGTTCGCGCTCGAGGCCTGGCGTCAGGGTCTGGCGACACGGGGCGACATCGTCCGGTGGACGTCCGAGGCCGTGTCGTTCCTCATCGCCGGTGACAAAGGCGACGGCACGTCGATGGACCTGCGCGGTGAGTTCCTCAATCGGATCAAAGGTGCCGCCGTCGCCGATCTCGACAGCATCGGCCAGGCGGTGCTCCCCAAGCTCGTGGCCCGGGTGCGGCCCGAGTCCCGGAAGCTGATCTCGATGCACCACGAGTCGGGACGTGACACGTGGATCGTCTCGGCCAGCCCGCAGAGGATCGTGGAGCCCCTGGCGGCGGCGTTGGGGATGACCGGAGCCATCGGCACCGAGGGCGAGGTCGCCGACGGCCGGTTCACCGGCGAGCTCGAAGGACCCTTCATCTACGGCCCGGGCAAGGCACAGGCCATCGAGAAGCTGGCCAGCGATCGGGGCTACGACCTCAAACTGAGCTACGCCTACTCCGACTCCGTCTCAGACCTCCCGATGATGGAGACCGTGGGCCACCCGGTGGCGGTCAACCCCGACTCCGACCTCGACACCCTGGCACACGAGCGGGGATGGCCCATCGTCATCTTCGCCCGCAAGACCAAGCGCGCCTTCGCCTTCAGCGGTGTGGTCGTGATCTCACTGGGCACGGCTGCCCTGGCCTACGTGCTCGGCCGGAAACACGGCCGGAACACCACGCTGGCGTCTCTGGCGAAGTCCACTTTGCGCGGCTAGACCCTCCCGGAGCCGTTCTGTGAGGGTCTGCTACCAGGGTGTGGTAGAAAACCTTCACAGAACGGTTTGTCGCCCCTCAGAGGATGGCGCGGGGGCCGAGCAGCTCCTTGAGCTCGGCGAAAAGTGCTGACCTCGGCTCGACTTTGTGGTCGTCTCCGAGACGGAGCACCTTCGTGTCACCGTTGTCGCTGAGGTTGAGGAACACGGTGGCCGACCCGGGATGGTTCCTCAGGATGTTCTTCAGGTTGGTAACCACCTCGGGGGTCAATCGCTGGGCTGGGACACCGAGACGGACGGTGGTGTCGTCCCGGACCGCCAGCTCCTTGATCTCACGGGAAACCACCTTGACCTCGTCACCGCGATGGTCGAGATGCCCGGAGACGACGAGCACGGCATCTTCGACGACGAGAGGGCCGAAGTCGTGGACGGTCTTGGGGAACACGATGACCTCGACGGAGCCCTCCAGATCCTCCAACTGGAAGAACAACATGGGGTCACCGTTCTTCGTCCAACGCCGGGTGATGGATCCGACGATGCCCCCCACCGTCACCGAGGATCGATCGGTGAGATCGGCCAGCTCGGCGATCGTGGTCGTCGTCGACGAAGCGAGTGCCGCCCCGACCGACAACAGGGGATGGTCGGAAACGTAGAGACCGAGCATCTCCTTCTCGAAGGCGAGCTTCATCTTCTGCGCCCACTCCAGGTCGGGGATCTCGAAGTCCTGGGACTCGCCGGTCTCGCTCTCCCCGGCGAACAGCGAGTACTGGCCCATGTCCTCGTTTCGGCGCCGCTCCACGGTGGCGTCGAGCACCAGCTCGTGCATGAGGGTGAGGCCCTTGCGAGTGTGCCCGAGGGCATCGAAGGCACCCGCCTTTATCAGAGACTCGACGGTTCGCTTGTTGAGCGCGGAGACATCGACCCGGTTGACGAAGTCGAGGAACGACTGGAACGGTTCGTCGCGACGGGCCTCGGCGATCTTCTCGACGACTCCCTCCCCGACGTTCCTGATCGCCGAAAGGCCGAATCGAATCCGGCCGTCGTGGACCGTGAAGTCGGTCTCGCTCTCGTTGACGTCGGGGACGAGCACCTCGATGCCCATCTGCCTGCACTCGTTGAGGTAGATCGCCGTCCGGTCCTTGTTCGACTTGGTCGCGGTGAGCAGGGCCGCCAGGTACTCGGCCGGGTAGTGCGCCTTGAGGTAGGCGGTCTGATAGGCGACAAGGCCGTAGCCCGCGGCGTGACTCCGGTTGAACCCGTACCCGGCGAAGTGGCCGATGAGACGGAACATCTCCCGCCCGGTCTCCTCGGTGTGCCCCTGGGCGACACAGCCGGCGACGAACTTCTCCTCCTCCGCCGCCATGACCGCCTTGATCTTCTTGCCCATGGCCCGTCGCAGGTTGTCGGCGTCGGCCATCGTGTAGCCGGCGAGCTCCTGGGCCACCATCATGACCTGCTCCTGGTACACCATGATCTGATAGGTGTCCGCCAGCTTCTCGGTCACCGCCGGGTGCAGCTCCTCGATGGGTGCCCGCCCGTTCTTCCGATCGGCGTACAGATTGTGCATGTTGGCGCCCATCGGGCCGGGCCGGTACAGGGCGACCAGGGCAATGACGTCTTCGAAGCTGTCGGGGCGCAACGAGCGAATCAGCGCCCTCATCGCCGACCCCTCCATCTGGAACACGCCGATGGTGTTCCCGCTCTGAAGCAGCTCGAAGGTCTTCTCGTCGTCGAGCGCGACGTTGTCGATGTCGACCCGCTCCCCGATCGACTGCTCGAGGAGCTCGAGACAACGCTCGATGATCGAGAGGTTGCGCAGGCCGAGGAAGTCCATCTTGAGCAGGCCCAGGTCCTCGACGCCGTACATCTCGAACTGGGTGACGGTCTCGGCGCCCTCTCCCTTGCGCTGCACGGGGACGATGTTGTCGAGGGGCTCGGGGGCGATGACCACGGCGGCGGCGTGTATCGAGTCCTGTCGGCGGAGACCCTCGAGCCCACGGGCGACGTCGACCACCTCCTTGACGGCCGGGTCGCCCTCGTACATCTCGCGCAGGGGCTGGGCGTTGTTGTACCAGTCCCGCACCTCGGAGGCGGCGCCCTGCTCCGGCGCGATCAACACCTGGTCGAGGGTTGGGTCCTTGCCGAGGATCGCCGGCGGCATCGCCTTGGCCACGCGATCGCCCAGCGAGTAGGGATGGCCCAGCACCCGAGCCGAGTCCCGGATGGCCTGCTTCCCCTTGATGGTGGAGAAGGTGATGATCTGGGCCACACGGTCCTGGCCGTACTTCTCGGCCGCATACCGGATCATCTCCGCCCGATAGCGCTCGTCGAAGTCCATGTCGATATCGGGCATCGACCGCCGCCCCGGATTGAGGAAGCGCTCGAAGATGAGCCCGTACCTGAGCGGGTCGATGTCGGTGATGCGCAGGGCGTAGGAGACGATCGACCCTGCCGCCGAGCCTCGCCCCGGTCCGACCCTTATCCCGTTCTCACGGGCATGGCGCATGAGGTCCCACACGATGAGGAAGTAGGCGGGGAATCCCATCTCCTCGATGATCTTGAGCTCGTGCTCGACGCGCTCCCAGACCTCACCGCCCGGGTCGGTCCCGTAGCGGTAGCGGGTCCCCTGCTCGACGAGGCCACGCAGATAGGTGACCTCCGTCTCGCCCTCGGGCACCGGGAACTGGGGCAGCAACAGCTTCCCGAACTCGAGATCGACCTCGGAGCGCCCGGCGATCCACAGTGTGTTCTCGACGGCCCCGGGGAAGCGGTCTTCGGG
>JBAPYG010000283.1:0-4402 GCA_049284615.1 Acidimicrobiia bacterium | reverse complement strand
AGGAGGAGACCCTGCACCAACAGGAGGTTCCCGGTGCCGAGCAGATTGGCCAGCGGACCGACCATGAGGTTGCCGACCACCCCCCCGGCAACGGCGGCTGTGGCGAAGAGCGGGAAGAGACGCTTGGCCTGGCGAGTGGTGCAAGCTGCACCGGCCGCGTTCCAGATGACGGTCAAGGTCAAGAAGATGAGGACTTGAGTGGAGATCCAGATGACGGGGTAGACCACCGTGGATCCCAAGAAGAGACCCGCCCAGAGGGCCACCACCCACAGCGACGCCACCACCATCACCCTCACCAACCATTTCCTGGCTCCCTGTCGGGCGAGACCTGCGGAGTGCCCCACCAGGGCCAGCATCACAGCAGGGCCGGCCAGCACGAACATCAGTGGTAGGTCATCGACGCCGTAGCGGAGGAAGAACAATGCGTCGGCCGTGTTGGCGCCGACCCCGTGGCTCGCCTGGGTGACGGCGAACAGCGCCATCATCCAGCGGACCAGCCCGGCCTCGTCGGCGCGAACACCAAACGAGGCGAGCACACGTCCACGGCTGACTCCCGCCACTGACATGTCGACGTTCTACCAGTGATGAGCTCTCCGGGCAGGGCTCGAGACCTGAATCCCCGTGGTTCCGGTGTACCAGGAATCGCGCTATGCGATCCCCACGGCCATGTCTCCCGATATCCTCGACCAGAGGGCTCGACTCGAGTGGGAGGTCTTCGAATTTGAAGTGCCAGAACTGTGGTCATGACAATTCTGCAGATGCGAGGTTCTGCTCACGGTGCGGCCACACCCTCGCCAAGCCATGCCCGGTTTGTGCCACACCATCGGAGCCCTCTGATCGGTTCTGCCGCAACTGCGGGACGGCGCTGAGCGACGACGCCACTCCGGCCGATGCCAAGCCCACCCCGCCCGTGGGTGCCGACGATTTGAGCCGTTACCTGCCCGAAGAGCTCCTGGCCAAGATGCGCTCGGCGCACGAGGGCCACGCCATGGAGGGTGAGCGCCGAACGGTCACGATGCTCTTCGCCGACGTCCAGGGCTCGACGTCTTCCGCCGAGCAGCTCGACCCCGAGGACTGGGCCGACATCATGAACGGCGCCTTCTCGCGGCTCATCGCCCCCATCTACCGGTACGAAGGGACTCTGGCCCAGCTCCGCGGTGACGCCGTGCTCGCGTTCTTCGGCGCGCCGATAGCTCACGAGGACGACCCCGTGCGCGCCCTGCGGGCGGGTCTCGAGATCGTCGAGGCCACTGCCTCGTACAGCAAGGAAGTCGAAGAGCGCTGGGGACTGCCCGCGCATGTGCGGGTGGGCATCAACACAGGTCTGGTGGTGGTAGGCGCCATGGGGTCGGACCTGAGGGTCGAGTACACGGCCCTAGGCGACGCGATCAACGTCGCGGCCCGGATGGAGCAGACCGCCGACCCCGACACGGTGCGGGTCTCGGGACACACGCTCTCCCTCACCCACGGAGCCTTCGAGGTCGAGGACCTGGGCCCGATCGAGGCCAAGGGCAAGGCCGACCCGATACCGGCGTTCCGCGTCCTGCGCTACACCGGGTCGGGCACGGCCGGGGATCTCACTCCTCTGGTGGGGCGGTTGGCCGAGACCGCTCAGCTCGACGAGCTGCGAGAAAGGGTGGTCGGGGGCAGCGGGAGGATCGCCTCGATCGTCGCCGAGGCCGGGGTGGGCAAGACGAGGGTCCTCGACGAGTTCCAGATGCGCTCGAGACGCGAGATCGTCGTCGCCCGCCACTTCGACGAGCCGGGAGAGCTCAACTGGCTTCGCGCCTCGAGCCGGTCCTACGACTCGGGCCATCACTATTCGATCATCGCCGACATGCTCACAGGATGGTGGTTCGCGCCCGGATCGGAACGCACATTCGATCGGGTCGAGGCGGCGGTCGCCGCCGAGGGGCTCGACGACCCGGACATCACCGCCTTCCTGGCGTTCATCGGCGGCCTCCAGGTTCCCGATCACGTCGACCGCTTCTTGCAGAGTCTCGAGACCCCGGTCCTGAATGCGAAGTCCAACCAGGCTGCCCTGACCTATCTGGGGGCGGTGGTGAAGAGACGGCCCACGGTCGCGATCCTCGAAGACCTGCACTGGTCCGACACCCTCTCCCTCGCCTTGGTGGAGAATCTGATGTCGCTGGCCGAGACCGGCCCTCTGGGCTTGGTGGTGGCGATGCGGCCATACCGGGACGAGCCGAGTTGGATGATCCACGAGGTGGCAGCCAGAGATCATCCGCATCGCTACACCAGCCTCACTCTCGAGCCGCTCGCATCGCAGGACAGCGCGGGCCTGCTCGACGAATTGCTCGGTGACGTCGATGTCGACCCCCGAGCCCGCCAGGGCATACTCGACCGCTCACAGGGGAATCCGCTGTACATCGAGCAGATGGCAAGGGCCCTGCAGGACCTCGATGCAGACGATTTCGACGCCAGCCGCGTCCCTTCGAGCCTCAGTGGCCTGCTCACCGCCCGGCTCGACCGTCTCAGTGAGGAACAGCGCTATCTGGTGCAGCTGGCGTCGGTGCTCGGCTCCGAATTCGACCGCGCGACGCTGACAGCACTGGTCAACTCCTCGGAGGTGAATCGCCAGGTCGCCGATCTCCTGAGGGTAGGGATCCTCATGGAACAGCCCGATCGGCCCGAAGTCATCGGCTTCCGGCACGCCCTGATCCAGGAGGCCGCCTACGAGACCATCCTGCGCCGAACCCGGAGAGAGCTGCATCGCCGCGTGGCCGATCAGTTCATCGCCGGCAGCGGGGACCCGGGCGAGATCGCACGTCACCTGATGGCGGCCGACGAGCCCGAAGAGGCTTACCCGTACCTCGTGTCCGCCGGTGTCGCCGCCACACGGGCCATGAGCCTGGCCGACGCCATCGAGTTGCTGCAGACGGCGACGGAGAACACGCCCGACGACGCCGATCCCGAGCTCATAGTGCTGGCCCACGACACCCTCGGCGATGCCTTCGCCATGATCCCGGATCTCTCGGGAGCAGCCGCCTCCTACCAACGTCTCTACGACTACGGGGAGCGCACCCAGCAGCCCCAGGCGCAGGTGGCCGCGCTGAATCGACTCGGCTACGCAACTGCGTCGCTAGGCGCCGACCTCGGGCGTGCCACCGAGTACCTCGCCGAGGCGCGCCGTATCGCCGAAGAGAACAACGACGACATGGGTCTGGCCGAATATCACATGAACTCGTGCTTCGTGGCGTCGATGGCCGGCGATCCGGGCACGGCTGCTGCCCACGACGAGGAAACCGTGCGTCTCGGTGACCGACACGGCGTCGACTCCGTGAGATTGATGGGAATGGTTCGCCGAGCCACCAACTACATCGCCTTGCTCGATTGGGAGCACGGGCTGCCCGCGATCGAGTCGGCGCTCGAGGAGGCAAACGTGTCCGGTCATCCCGAAGCGATCGCGACCGTCCAGATGACTGGCTCGGCGTCGGCGAAACTGGCCCGGGGCGACATCCGGGAGGCCCTGGAGGAGACAACCGAGACCCTGGGGACTCTCGACCGCTATGGCTCGTTCTTCCTCGCCCTCGGCCACCATCAGGCCGCCTCGTGTCACTATGAGCTCGGGGACCTCGAAGAGGCCCTGGGTCACTCCCTCGATGTCACCCGGATAGCGGCGGCAATGGGCCAGCCCTTCACTCGCGCCACCGGGTTGTCGAGTATGGCTCTCGTCTATGCGACCGTAGGGTTGAAGGGCGAGATCCCGGACCTCAGGTCGGAGGCGTTAGACCTGATCAGCGGTCCGATCGGGGAGTTCATGGCGAGCACCGTCCTCGCCGACCTTGGCTGGGTGAGCTCGATTCTCGAGGAGCACGACGCCGCCATCGAACAGTTCACCGAAGGTCTGGGCACGTCCTCCACGACCCGATTCCTCGAGCGGCCCCGTCTCCTCATCGGACGTGCGCTGGCCCACCTCGAGAACGGTGACTCCCGGTCGGCGGAGATCGACCTCGCCTCGGCCCGCGAGTTCGTCGACGACAAGCAGCTCGACCTCTATCTCGCCCATCTCGGTCTGGCCGAGGGACGGCTCGCTATCCGGAACGACGAGCTCGAACTGGCCGAACGACACCTGACCGGGGCCAAGGAGGCTGCTCTGTCACGCGGGCAACGGCTCCATCTCATCGACATCCAGGTCGGACTGGGCCGAGTCGCCGAGAGCCTCGGAGACTCCGACGCCATCGTCTCCCATTCCGACTCGGCACGCTCCGCCGTCTCCTCGATAGCCGAGGGAATCGCCGACGAGACACTGCGCGTCAGTTTCACTGCCCGCGAGGAAGCTCTCCTCACCGCCCCAAGGCCTTGACCGGCGACCCCCGGCCGAACACGGGGGCCGAACCCGTTCTGTGTCAGATCGTTGTGAAGACGCGAGACCGATTAG
>JBAPYG010000282.1:0-2291 GCA_049284615.1 Acidimicrobiia bacterium | reverse complement strand
GATCTGGGGCGAGCTTCCGGGAGTCGATTCGATGCTGGTCAGGAAGGCCGTCGACCAACGCGCCGACGAGATCCTCGACTCATCGATCGGCCTGGGGGTGGCCGAGAGACGTGCCCTCGCCCTCGTCGCCATTTGCCAGGACTCCCTATACGAGGAGACCGCCCCAAGTGATACGCCGGCAACTGAAGTGACGGTCGTGGTCGATGCCCGGGCGGCAACGCCAAGCGACGGGGAGTGCGGCGTCTCGGTCCTGGGCGGCCCTCGCATCGGCCGCAAGGCACTCGAGGGAATCATGTGCCACGCGATCACCGAGGTCATCGGGATCGGGGCTGACGGGCGCCCGCTCGACCTGGGACGCAAGACCCGCACCGTGAGCCCGGCTCTGCGACGCCTCGTGTTGGCCCGCGACATGGGCTGCACGGTTGACGGATGCTCTTCCACATACCGGCTTGAGATCCATCACACCATCCCTTGGTCCGAAGGTGGCAGCACCAACGCCGAAGACATGGTCAGTCTGTGTTGGTTCCACCATCATGTCGCCATCCATCGTCTCGGCCTTCAGATCCGACGTTTGGGCACATCGCGGGTCCGCCTCGTCCGACCTACCTAGGGGTGGGTCTTCCCCTCCACCCCGGTCGCCGAGCTTCTTGGCCCGCCCGGGAATGGGGCGACCTGTCCCCTCCGTGTAGTTTCGGTCGCACCACTGACAGGAGGACCCGTGCCACCCGAGCACATCAACCCGCCCTTTCGCGCCGACCACGTCGGGTCGTTGCTTCGCCCACCTCAGATCTTCGAAGCTCGGGACAAGGTGGCAAACGGCGAGATGACGGCCGATGAGCTCAGAGACGTCGAGGACCAGGCCATCGCCGCCATGATCCCCAAGCTGGAAGCAACCGGGATTCAGAGCATCACCGACGGTGAGTACCGGCGGGCATACTTCCACCTCGACTTTCTCCAGGAGCTCGACGGCGTGACCGTCACCGGGATGATCGCCTCCAGCTCCCACTCGGAAGATCGAGTCGGTTTCGCCCCACCAAAGGTCACCGTCACCGGGAAGCTGGCACATGGCCACGACATTCAGGTCAAAGACTTCCAATACGTCGAGACACACACCGAGCGGAAACCGAAGGTATGCATTCCGTCTCCGACGATGGCGCATTTTCGCGGTGGCCGCGCCGGGATCGACATCGAGTCGTATCCGGATCTCGACCTGTTCTTCGAGGACCTGGCGCAGTGCTATCGCGACGAACTAGCCCATCTGTACGCGGCCGGTTCTCGCTACGTCCAACTCGACGACACCAACCTCGCCTATCTCTGTGACCCCAAGATGAGGGAGGGGGCCATCGAGCGGGGCGACGATCCCGACGAGCTTCCCCGCACCTATGCGGCGCTGATCAATGCCGCCATCAGCGAGGTCCCGGACGACATGACGACTGCCGTGCATCTATGTAGGGGCAACTACAAGTCGACATTCTTCGCCTCCGGCGGGTACGAGCCGGTGGCCGAGGTCCTCTTCAACGAGCTCGACGTCGATGCGTACTTCCTCGAGTACGACGACGAGCGATCGGGAGACTTCGCCCCCCTCCGCCATGTTCCGAAGGACAAGACGGTGGTGCTCGGCCTGGTCACTTCGAAGGTGCCCGACCTCGAGCCGGAGGATGACTTGCTGGGTCGCATCGAGGACGCGAGCCGCTTCGTCGACGCCGATCAGCTCTGTCTCAGCCCACAATGCGGGTTCGCTTCGACCATGGAGGGCAACGCCCTCACCGAGGACGAGCAGTGGGCCAAGTTGCGACTGGTCGTCGCCACCGCCGATCGGGTCTGGGGCTAGGTGTTCTCGGTGGGCTGCAGACCCTCGCAGAACTCGAGCTCGTCACCACACAACAGGATCTGATACGCCACGTCGACGTCTTCGCCGCTGGTGTGAACGACGAAGCCGCTGATCTGGCCTCCCTCGCGCCCGGTTCGCTCCAGCCCGACCAAGAGCTGCACGCGCTCGTCACCCTCCGGGTCGTCGCACGGGATGTCGACGACCGTGCCCTCGATCTCCACGATCTTCTCCTCGTCGATGCCCTCCGGGGGGAACCCGTCGGTGGCACCGACGAATCGATCGGATGACGTGTAGACGACGGCTCCCAACAACTCAACGCTGCCTTCGAGCCCCTCGACCTCGATCGACTCCAGCTCGACCGAGCCGTCGTTGACGCAGGTGAAGAATCCAAAGGTCTTGTCGCCCCCGGTGGTGAAGTCGCCGAACCCTGCACCCGGCCCGTCGGTGAGGACCTCGAGCG
>JBAPYG010000281.1:0-10114 GCA_049284615.1 Acidimicrobiia bacterium | reverse complement strand
CTTCAGAACCATCACGCGTTCGCGGATCCGACCTCCACGGACCGTGATCGCCGCAATGATCTGAGGGACTCCGTGCCCGGCGACCTCGGGAGCGAAGCGAGAGGTCAGGATCCATGAGACCCAGATGGCTAGAGGGAGGGTCAGCAGGAGTCCCCACTCGCCAACCGAGAGGTGGTCGAGGAGCCAGACGCTGCCGGTGGTCACCCAACGGATGGCTTCGATCAAGAGCACTGCCCCCAACCCCGCTCCGGTGCCGACCAGCGCGGAGAGGATCATCAGCAGAGGTGTGCGCCCCAAACGGAGATTGCGGACCGATCGAGTCGCAGCAGACACATTTGGAGGGTAGGTATCCGTCGATCAGGACGGCGGGTCGGCCGGACACCGGACTGAGAGCGCGAGAGCTGGCCCGAGGACGAGTGCCACCGATGGTCTCACGGAAGGCGCTGATAGCGTGCTGGTCGATGAGTGCGCCCACCGATATGCGAGCCGACATCGACATCGGGGACAAGCTGCGCCTCAGGGAGTTGATCGAGGCCTGGGTGGTGTGGCGAGATGCCGGCTTGTGGGACGAATTCCTCACGCTCTGGGCCGACGACGGCCGGATGATGGCGACATGGACCCAGGGAACCGCACAGGAGTTCGTGGACATGAACAAGGCCGGCTGGGCCGAGGGTGTTCGCATACTCCACTTCCTCGGCGGATCGACGATCCAGGTCTCCGGCCCGCGAGCCATCTCACAGACGAAGATGACCATCTCACAGCGCGCTCCCGTCCACGACGTCGAGGTCGATGTCGTGTGCACAGGGCGGTTCTACGATTTCTGGCGAAAAGACGACGGAGACTGGAAGCTCGTCCTTCGCCAGCCGATCTACGAGAAGGACCGCATGGACGCTGTCGACCCTCACGCTCGCCTGGAGCTGGACGGATCGGTTCTCGAAGCTTTCCCGTACGGCTACCGCCACCTCGCTTATCTGCAGCACGGGATCGGATACCCGGTCAAGAGGGACATGCCTGGGATCGACGGCCCTGAGGTGGAGAGGCTCTACGCCGACGGGACGGTCTGGCTGACCGAGGGCAGACTGGACAGGTGAATGTCCGGTGTCGACCGTTCAACGTCGTCTCGCAACCACCATCCCCGCCGCAACCCAGGAGCCGACCGTCCATCCGGCGATAACCACATAGGACGCGAAGACCGAACTGGCCAGCAGCCCGTCGGTGAGCCCGTCACGAATCACGACCGCCATGTGCCAGAAGGGGAGCACCCTCTGCACCGAGGCCCACCATTCCGGGAACTGTTCGATCGGGACCACGATCGGGCTGAAGAGCAGGACGAGGAAGATGACCATGTTCGTGATCGAGGTCGTGACCCGAGGCTCTCCGATCACATGGCCCAGGGCATAGCCGACCGAGGTGGCCACCGCCGACGTCAACAGCACTGCCGGCACGATCGCCCAAGTCACGCTGAGATCGATCCCATAGATGAGAGCGGCAAGCCAGATCGCCACGGCTGCTCCCGGAATCGCCAGAGCGGTGAACACCGTGAACGTCGCCGCCGCCGATGAGCTCCGGGGAACAGGAAGCGACCACACGTAGTCGTACGTGTTCTTGATCTTGTGATCCATGATGGAGGCCGGGACCATGCCGAAGCCGACCGGGATCATCGCCAGGACTGGGATCCCGGTGACGATGAACGTCTGCTGGACGGGGTTGAGCTCCCCCAGGTAATAGCCATACATGAGAGCGACCCCCGCCCCCATCAGTATCTGGACGACCAGACCGACGGCCAAATAGCTGCGCAGGCTCTTGGTCTCGAATCGGAGCATCGATCGGTAGCTCTCGAGCCAGTACCCCACTCCGTGACGCAGTGTCACCTGTCCGGTGACGACGCTCATTTCCGCCTCGTGAGCACGGCGCCCGTGATAGCGCCGGTGACTGCGATCCATGCCACGATCATCAGCCAGTCGAACAGCTCGACGACCACCAGGCCCGAGGTCAGGGACGAGCGAACGACCACTGCCATGTGGTGGAACGGTAGGAACTCGTGGACGGTCGCCAGCCACGGAGGGAGACGGTCGATGGGGAAGCTCACCGGCGAGAAGCCGATGATGAAGAAGATCGCCAACTGTGTGAAGAGCAGTGTCACCTGGGGCTCGTCGACACCGTGTGCCACGGCGGTGCCTATGAGACAGCCACACAACAAGGTAAGGGCGAATGCCGGGATGACCGCTGGAGACACGACGAACGAGATGTCATAACGCCAGACCGCTACCCCCATCGCCGCCATCACCCCGGGAATCGCAATGAGCGCGGCGAGAGTGACCGATGCCATCGTTGCCGCACTTCGGGGTACGGGAAGAGCCCGCAGGAAGTCATATGAACCGTCCATCTTCTGCTGTGCAATCAGCTGTGGCGTCAGCACAAGCCCGATGAGGAGCAACGACATCACCACGGCACCGGTCGACAGGTACAGCGCCATATCCGCGTCGATGCCCGGTATGAGCAGGCCGAAGCCGATGACGAAACCCGCCCCAACGAGGACCTGCACGATGAGCATCAGGGGCAGGAGAAGCCGGGACCCAAGGATCTCCCAACGAAGCATCGCCATGTAGTGGCTGGCCCAGCCGCTGGCTCCCGATCGACTGACCGGGAGCCCAACGGTGTTGCCGCTACCGATCATGGCCGATGGCGCTGACTTCGCCGGTGAGGCGGATGTAGACGTCTTCCAGCGAAGTGGCCCCGAGGGCGTACTCCTCGGCAATCCCCGAGACGATCAGACCATGAGCCCACTCGATCGCCTTTCCGACGTCATCCTCGGCGATGACCGTTGCCAGGTTGTGGCCAACTCTCGTGCTGGCCATGACGAAGCCGGGCTCGACCGGATCTGGCATGCCGGGGACCAGCATCACCAGCATCCGCATCCGTTGTCGGTCACCGGCCTTGAGGGAGGAAGGCGTGCCTTCGGCTATGAGACGACCCTCGTTGATCACGGCGAGACGATCGACCGACTTCTCGGCTTCGAGCACATTGTGGGTCACGAGGAACACCGCCGATCCCTCGGCGGCTACGCCCCGGATTCGGTCCCATAGGAGACGACGGCGGAGCGGATCGACGTCGTTGGTGGGCTCGTCGAGGAAGACGATCGCCCCGGGGCGAACCGCTGCCATGGCAAAACCCACCAGACGCCGCACCCCGCCCGAGAGCTTCGCACCAAACGTCTCAGCCCACTCTTCGATCTCCAGCGCCCGCATCAGGTCGGCTGCCGACTGCCGAATCGCTGTCATCGTGCCACCTCGAATCAACCCGGCGGTCTCGATGGCCTCGCGAGCCTTGAACGAGTCGATGGGCATCTGAGCCTGGGGCAGATAGCAGCACAACTGCCGCGCCGTCCCCGGGTCGGCCACGAGATCGTGTTGGGCGAGACGAATGATCCCGCTCGTTGGCTTGAGAAGACCCATGACCTGCTTCACAAGGGTCGACTTGCCCGCGCCGTTTGGCCCCAATAGCCCGTAGACCTCGCCGGGACTCACCTCCAGGGAGATTCCATCGTTCGCCGGTGCGCGCTCAGGGTCGAAGACCTTGACCAGGTTCTCGACCGTGAAAGTCCAACGGCCGGGCCTCGAAGAGTCCACCTCCGCCCTCACTTCAACCAGCCGCGGCTACCCGGATCGATCCCGAACTCGACTCCGCGACAATTCGACGGGTCGCTGCAGGGTCCGTCCTCACGTCGATGGTCACCGAGCCGGCCGACGTGTCTGCCCCGACGTCGTAGACGTCATCGGGGACCGTCAATTCGATTGCCCCGAGACTCGTTATGGCCGACAGGGAGGAGAAGTCGCCCAGCAGGGTCAACTCGATGCGCCCGGCCGACGTCTCGGCGTCCACATCCCCGTCGGAGATTTCGCCGATGATGTCGCCGGCAGATGAGCGCAGCCACGCCTGACCTGCGACTTCGTGTGTCGACACCGACCCTGCTGAGGTCTCCAGGTTCACACCCGCACTCACCCCACTCACGTCTATCGATCCAGCCGACGTCCTCACGACGATTGTGGCGTCGGGAGCGACCGAGCCCGTCACGGCTGTGGTGCATCGGATCTGGTAGAAGGCACAGCCCCCGGTGACCCGGGCGGCGCCGTCTTCATTGGTCACCGTGACGGTCGGCTGACCGGTGAGTTGCCATTGCTTGCTGATGGTGAGCTTGGTCTGTTCACCGGCCACGAGGGAGACACCGCCCGTCACGACGATCTCCAAACGGTCGATGGGTCCGTCCAGTGCCTCGCTCTGTGTGGCTGTGGAGGTTGGCACCAGCCACGAGGCGAGGATCAGGGCTCCGATCGAAATGACCAAGGCCCCCGCGGCCCAGAGCCAGTATCGGCTCCGGGCGGCACTCTTTCCCTCCGTGCCGGGCTTGAGGTCGGGTGTGGGTGCGATCGACGTCATCTCTGCCTCCAGATCCTCATGTCCGCCAGGCCAGAGCCCGCCAACTCGTTCGGGTCGCTCGAAGGGCGCCCTCCCGCCTCCCCCATCACGGGATGTCCACCCTGTTGACCCTGGTGGCGTCGGTTCGGTCCCTGACGAACCCGGGTAGAAGACTCAGCGCCCCAGTTTCGTCAGGGGCATCGACCTCCCACCAGATCTCATGCCCCCCCTGACGACAAGAGGACTGGGCCCGGGATCCGCGGAGCGGGCTGTCGAAGCCTTTCCATGCTGCGTAGGCGGCAGGGCACTCGTCGGGCTCATGACGATGATGGAGCAGGAACGACGGCATCCGGCGAGTATTCGCCGATCGGCTCCCGATGACATCGGGGGCGCACCCTGATCCGTGACCCTGATAAGGGAAGGGTCGGTCCTTCGGCCCCCGAGACGGCTAGCTGATTTGACGGGCCTGGATCAGCGCTCGGGCAACTTGCACACGCGAGGAGACTCCAAGCTTGTTGAAGATGTTGCGCATGTGCGTCTCGACCGTCTTGGTGCTGACGAAGAGCTCCTCGGCGATCTCACGGTTGGTGCGGCGATCGACCACGAGCTCGGCGACTTCCAGCTCCCTCCCGGTCAGAGACGCCACACCCAGTGCGTCGGCATGTCGCCGAGAGCTGCGCCGGTGCGCCGTGGTTCGACCCATTCGACGCAACTGCGCCTCGACCTCGTCGCGGTATGTGACCGCCCCCAGCGCCTCGAACTCGTCAGCAGCGATCTCCAACTGTGCAATGGCCTCGTCACGGTCGGCCGCGGCGACAAGGGCACGGCCGAGCAGAGCTCGCGACGTGGCCAGGTGGGTTTTGGCCGCGATCCGCTCCGCGGTGGCAACGGCGGCTCGGGCAAAGCCCACAGCCGCCTCATGCCGCCCGTCGAACAGTGCCAACTCGGCGCCGGCGCGGTCGGCCATCAGCCTCGTGAGGCCGAGATCGTGCTCATCGGCCTGCGAGCGAAGACGTTGGGCCGCCCGCGACCCCTGCGTGCGATCTCCGAGAGCCAGACTGCATCTCGTCAACAGCTCCAGGAAATGGGCCCGCCAACCGCCGGCGAGGAGCGGGATGTCCTCGCCGCCCACGCTCACGAGGAGGAGGTCCAGCGCACCCATGGCGTCTCCGGTCTCGAGGAGTGTCTGGGCGTGAATGGCACCTGCAAAGGCTGTGATTACCCCATTGTCGACCGCTTGGGCCAACTGGATGCTCTCGACGCCGATTCCCAGGGCTGTCTCCAGGTCACCGGCCATCACCGCCGATAGCTCCCGATTGAAGAGATTCATGCACAGACCCTGTGCGTCGCCTACGAGACGAGCCGCCTCGATGGCATCGTCGAGTACCTCACCGGACCTCGTCATGTCTCCTGCCATGGCAAACGACATGCCCAGGATCGGGGTCAGGGTGGGCAGCAGATGGGTCTGGCCGGTGGCCCTCGCCAATTCCAGCGCCCGCTCACCATGAGCACATCCGAGGACATGGCGATCGAGGTACAACTCGGCCATGGTCAGGTTGCTGAGGGCGTCGAGTCTTGAAGCTATGGCCCCGTCGGTCAGGTCGTCGACAAGCTGGGCACAGCGGTCGTGCTGTGTCGCGGCCAGACTGTCCCGGGCGGCGAATGCGGCGCCCAGCGTGTGCGCGGCCAGGGCTGCAGCCAAGAGAGTCTGATCGCCCAGGTTTGCTGCTGCCTCAACGGCAAGCCGACCCCACTCGAGCATTCGCTCCTGGTCGGACAGGTAGAGGCTGGCCGTGGTCAGCGCCACGAGGAGGGACACTCCTGCCGCCGAAGACGGGTCGTCCAAGTGGCCGAATGCATCTTCCAGCCTCGCCCTCGATTCGAGGTGACGTCCGAGGAGTTGCTCCATCTCGGCGCAGCCGACGACGAACTCGACGGACCTGTTTCCCGCCTCCCGGTGTGCCAGATCGAGACACTCTTCGAGCGTCTCACGTGCGTCTGCGAACCAACCCAGAGCGCCCTGCGAAGCGGCCAGCCGGGAGAGAAGAGCCAACCTCTCGTCCACCGGGGCGTCGGCTGGCAGGATTCGCAATGCCGCCGAGATCCAACGCACCGCGCTCGTGGGCGCCGTGTCGGCCGCCTCCTCGCCCGCCCGTTGCAGGAGGTCCACAGCAGTGACGTCGCCGTGGCGCGCCGACTGCTCGACGTGGGGAGCTATAGCCATCGGCGAAGCCCCCGTCTGTATCAGTGCCGCGACCACTCGTCGGTGGCAATCCACCTTGACACTCGGAGGAGCGGAGCCGTACACCGCCCGGTGCACGATCGGATGGCGAAATTGGAATCTCCTGGGCACCTCGGTCTCTCTCACCAGGTCCCTGGACAGGAGGAGGTCGATCGCCTGGAGTAGGTCTCGCTCGTCGCGCTCAGAGGCGGCGATGGTCAGATCGAGATCGAATGGGTCGCCGACCACCGCGGCAGCCTCCGCCACCCGTCGCTCGAGCGGTGGAAGGGCCGAGAGCTCGATCGAGATGGCTGTGGCCACCTTTGGGGGAACCTCTAGGCCGCCTCCCGCCATCTCGCCGTGGTTCAACCCGGATTTGGCCAGCTGCAGGGCGTAGAACGGGTTCCCACCGCTGAGACGGAGCAGCTCCTCGACGTCGGTTTCGCCGACGCTCGCGACCAACTCCCGGACACTGTCGGTATCGAGGGGCTCGAGTGGGAGATCGAGGACGTGCTGCATCCCATGGAACGCCTCGATGGCGGTGGATACCAGGGGGCCTCCCTGACCCGCCCTGAGGCCGAGGGCCACGAGTACCTCACCTTGTGGGGGGTTTCGGAGCAAATACGAGGTCAACTCGAGTGAAGCTCCGTCGGCCCAATGCATGTCGTCGAGGACCAGCAGGATCGGACGCCGTGCCGCAAGACGCTCCAGGACGTCGCGAACGGCGTGGTGGGCGCGGAAACGCTCGGTGACGCTCGCTGGGTACTCGACTGCCTTGTCGAGACGGTGCATCGACGGGAAGACCGCAGAGAGGGCACCCAATCGGTCGCTCTCGAGACGCTCGACCGCCTGGGAGTCGAGGGAGGCCAGATAGGCGTCGAGAGCATCGGCGTAGAGCCCGAATGGGCGCTCCGTCTCGAACTCCGAACCTCTGCCCCGGAGGGTGAGGAAGCCCTGCTCGTCACCGATCGCCACCAGTTCGTCGAGCAGACGGGTCTTCCCGATGCCGGCCTCTCCGGACACGATCACGAACCTGGCCTGGCCCTCGTGAGCGCCCGCCAGCTCATCACGAAGGAGATCGAGCTCTGCTTTTCGGCCAAGGAGGGGGTCGCGTGCTCGGCCCATGGCGAGAAAGCTACTCACGGCGAGTCTCCGGGGACCGGCCGGAGAGTAAGGGTGCAAGATCAGGGTCGCTCCCCGATGTCGTGGCGGGAGCCATGGTGGAGGATCGCAGACATGGAATCCGGTTTGACCGAGTCGATCGAAGATGGGATGGGCCAACCTCCCACAATGTCCGCCAACCAGCCAACCCGCCGCCCGGATGTGATCAACACGACGGCCCTCACCAAGACATTCGGCGGCGTCGAGGCATTGACGGGCCTCGACCTCGCCGTCCCCCACAACTCCATCGTGGGATTTCTCGGCCCGAACGGCGCGGGCAAGACCACCGCCATCAAGCTGCTCCTCGGGCTGAGCCGGCCGACGTCGGGTCGGGCAACGGTATTCGGGCTGGATGCGGTCGAAGACAGCAACGCGATCAGGGCCCGAGTGGGGTACCTCGCTCAGGATCCACGGTTCTACACACACCTCACAGCCCGTGAGACTCTCGAGTTCACCGCCAGGTTCTTCTTCCAGGGCCCCAAGAAGGCCATCCAGGACCGAATCGCCGAGACCCTCGAGCTGGTCGGGCTGACCGACAAGGCCGACCGGCCGACCAGGGGCTTCTCCGGTGGTGAAAGGCAGCGGCTCGGCATCGCCCAGGCGCAGGTGAACTATCCCGACCTGCTCGTGCTGGACGAGCCGGCGGCGGCACTGGACCCCCTGGGTCGTCGTGACGTGCTGGCGGTGATGGAGCGGCTGCGGGAGTACACGACGATCTTCTACTCGACTCACATTCTCGACGACGTGCAACGGGTCAGTGACCAAGTGGTGATCCTCAACCAGGGGCGGAAAGTCGCCGACGCGACTACGTCACAACTGCTCGATGGTGGCTTCAGCTACGAAGTCACTATCCGAGGAGAGACGACCGACGTGAGTGCCTCGCTCCGGAGGCAACCCTGGGTGAGCGAGGTGGTGACGACGACCCACGACGACGGAGAGCACCTGGCCGTGACGGTCACGGATCAGGAGCTCGCCGACTCCCTGCTCGTTCGTTCCATCCTCCGTGACGAGAACGTCACCGTCACATCATTCGGACGCAAGCACCACAACCTGGAGGACGTCTTCCTCCAACTCGTAGAAGGACGAGAGTGATGACGACAGTTGTCCACCCACACAACGCAGATCTGATACCGACGAAGGCCCGGGGTTGGAGGATCGGGCTCGGTAATCTCCTCCGCAAGGAGTTCGGTCAGTGGTGGACCACGAAACTGTGGTGGATCGAGTCTCTGATCTGGCTGTTCCTGCTCAACGGGGTCACCACCATCATCATGCTGGACAGCTCGGGAATGCCTCCCCAGCAGCACATGGAGGAGGCCGTGCAGACGTTCTTCCTCGTCGCTGCCACCGCTGTCGGAATCGGAATAGTGCTCACACTGCAGGGCGTCATAGTCGGCGAGAGGGAGCTGGGCACCGCGGCATGGGTGATGTCCAAGCCGGCGTCTCGGACGTCGTTCGTCGTCGCCAAGCTGATCGCCCATTTCGTCGGCTTCGTCGTCACCTCCCTCATCATCCCGTCGGCGGTGTTCCTCACCACTGCTGCGCTGATTCTCCCCGAGCCCGTCGCAGTTGGCCCGTTCGCTCTCGGAATGGCGGTGCTCGGTCTGAACATCCTCTTCTTCGTCACGTTGACTCTCACCCTGGGTTGCCTCTTCAAGGGGCGGGGGCCCGTTGCGGGCCTCGGGATCACCGTCATCCTGATCGGGCAGTTCTTCAAGGGGATGCTCCCGGAGGTGATCGTCGTGGCCACTCCGTGGCTGCTCGGTGACATAGCCGCCTCGTTCGCCATCCAGCGCCCCCCCGAATTCGACAGGGTGCTGCCACTGACGATCGTGGCGTTGGAGACGATCGTTCTCGGCCTCGTCGGGATATGGCGATTCAACCGTGAGGAATTCTGAGCCAGCGTGCCAGAAGGGGCCGCCAGAGGTCGGGTCGAGGGCTCCCACGGGCCGGCCACGATGAAAAGTCGGCCGCGATGACCGCCGACAGAGCGGCCCCAGGGCCCACCCAAACGGCATCTCCCCGACCCGATGGCTGAGCTACTTCGCAACCTCGTCATTCTCATCGTGTTCGCCTGGCTGGCGCGAGCGTTGCTCGGAGCCCGCGAGCTGACCTGGCGGAGGACGATCGTCGCAACCCTCATAGGCTTCCTGCTCGGGGCGATCGGAGCTGCCGCCATCCTGGTCCGAGATCTCGACCACTTCGACGCCTTCGACACGATCAAGACCGAGTTCTACCTGTTGGCTCTCGGTCTGGCCATCCCGGCGACCATGGCGATGATGGTCTTCCTCGAGCTGATGTCGTCGAGCCGCGCCACCC
>JBAPYG010000280.1:0-2510 GCA_049284615.1 Acidimicrobiia bacterium | reverse complement strand
ATCGAGCCTTCCAACGCGTAAACGGTCTTCTCTCCCTCGATCTGGTACCCGACGGTGGACAACAATCCGGCTCGTGACGACACGGGCACGGCGCCGGTGTTCATCAACATGAAGTTCCCGGTCCCATAGGTGTTCTTGGCCTCCCCCGCCGAGAAGCAGGCCTGGCCGAACAGAGCTGCGTGCTGGTCTCCGAACATCGCGGCGAGCGGAACACCTTCGAGCGGGCCACGGCACGCCGCGATCTCACCCACCGACGGCACGATCTCGGGGAGCATATGGACCGGCACCCCGATCTCGACGCAGAGGTCGGAGTCCCAAGATGTGGTGACCAGGTCCATCAGGAGGGTCCGCGAGGCGTTCGTCACGTCGGTCACGTGTCGCCCGGTGAGGTTCCACGCCAGCCAGCTGTCGACGGTGCCGAATGCCAGCTCCCCACGTTTGGCGCGCTCGACTGCCCCCTCCGTCTCGAGCAGCCAGCGCACCTTGGGGCCTGAGAAGTATGTCGCCAGGGGGAGACCCGTCTTCGCCCGATATCGGTCCATCCCCTCGCCGGCGGCGAGCTCTTCGCAGATCTCGGCGGTTCTCGTGTCCTGCCAGACGATGGCGTTGGCCAACGGCTCACCCGTGGACCGGTCCCAGACGACGGTGGTCTCACGCTGGTTGGTGATGCCGACGGCCCGGAGGTCGGAGACGTTCAGGCCCGCTGACGCCAGAGCCTGTTCGATGACCAGCATGGTCGCCTCCCAGATCTCGATCGGGTCGTGCTCGACCCAGCCGGGACGGGGAAAGATCTGTTTGAGCTCCTCCTGAGCCGAGGCCACCACCCGCCCGGCGGCATCGAACACCATGAACCGCGTGGAGCTGGTTCCCTGGTCGATGGCACCGACCAGATCGGTCATCGCTCGAGCCTCATGTCTTGTCTCTGAGGGCGGCGAGCTCCTGGGCCTTGGCCCGGTCCTCGACCCACACCTCCACCACGTCGGCTGCATCGGACACGGTCGAGTCGACTTCGGGCCGCTCCTTCTTGGCAAAGGGCCGTAGCACGAAGTCGGCCGGATCCTGCGAGCCCGGTGGCCGGCCCACACCGATCTTGAGTCGGGAGAATTCGTTGGTCCCCACCGACCGCTCCAGGGAGCGGATCCCGTTGTGACCGCCGGTGCCCCCGCCGACCTGGACACGGAGCCGGCCAAATGGGAGGTCGATGTCGTCGTGGATCACGAGGAGGTCGGCGGGGTCGACCTTGAAGTAGTCGAGCGCCGAGCGGACCGCGCCACCCGAGTCGTTCATGTAGGTGTTGGGGAGGAAAAGCACTGTCCGTGTCTCCCCCACGCCGACCTGGCCGATCATCCCCCTGACACGGGAGGGGCCCCGACCGGCGGTCTCCGCGGCATTCTCCAGCACGCGTTCGACTACCTCGGCCCCGACGTTGTGCCTCGTGCCCTCGTAGTCGACCCCCGGGTTGCGGAGCCCGACCACGAGGTGCGCCACGCTATTCGCCTGCTTCGGCCTCTTCGTCCTCGCCCTCAGCCTCTTCAGCATCTTCCTCGGCCTCCTCACCCTCCGGAAGCTCTTCGCCCTCGAGGAGCTCGACTTCCTCTGGCTCGGGCTCTTCGATCTCGGCGGCCGGGACGGTGACCGACATCACGACGGCGTCGGGCTCGTCGAGGTATTCGACGCCCTCCAGGTCGGGCAGGTCCTCGATGCGGAGCGAGCCTCCGATCTCCACCGCGGAGACATCGAGCTCGATGTAGGCGGGAATCTCTGTGGGGAGCACCTCGACCTCGACGTGAGTGCGGCGGGGGCTGAAGACTCCGCCTTCCTTGACGCCGGCCGGCGTGCCCTCGAAGTGGAGGGCGACGTCGATGGTCACCTTCTGGCTCAGGTCGACGGTCACGAAGTCGACATGCCGATACTCGCTGCGGTAGGGATGACGCTCGATTACCCGGGCGATGGTCGTGATGGTGTTGCCGCCATCGATCTCCAGGTTGATGATGGCGTTCGTGCCGGCCTCGGTGTGCAGGGCGACGTGAAGGTCGTGCGAGTCGATCTGGACCGCGATCGGCTCCAGATCGGGCCCATAGACGACGGCGGGCACGTCACCGGTGCGACGGATCCGCCGTGACTCGCGTGAGCCTGGCTTCCTGCCGGCCCGGGCGCGCAGGCTTACTTGCTCCATTCGAAAGACTCCTTGGACAAAGAAGGGGTGACCCCTGATTATGGCTGAGGCGGGCGCCTTCTGCCAGATGAGACTCGCTCGATCCAGGCAGTGGTGCCCGTGACGTACCGGTCGGTGATGGACTCCACATCCCAGCCACCGCCCCGATAGCCATGACCGGCTCCTTCCAGCAGCTCGACCTGGGTGTTGGGCAGGGGGGCGATATGGGCTTCGAAGAGGTCCATCCGACTCAGTGCGTCTCGAGTCCCCTGGAAGAACAGCATCGGCACGTCGATCTCGGGGAACCGGTCGATCCTGAGCTTGTCGGGCTTCCCGGCCGGATGCAGTGGGTAGG
>JBAPYG010000279.1:0-10456 GCA_049284615.1 Acidimicrobiia bacterium | reverse complement strand
GCAAAACCTGTCGAGCTCCTCGAGGCTCTCCGACTCCGTCGGCTCGATCATCAGGGTGTTGGCCACCGGGAATGCCAGGGTCGGAGCATGGAACCCATAGTCGGCGAGACGCTTGGCGACGTCCTCGGCCGTGACTCCTGAGACCCTGGTGAGAGGACGCACATCGACGATGCACTCATGCGCCACACGGCCCCCGGCGCCGGTGTAGAGCACCGGGAAATGCGGATCGAGTCGTCGGGCGACATAGTTCGCAGAGAGGATCGCCACTCTCGTCGCCTCCTTGAGCCCCTCCGCTCCCATGAGACGGATGTAGGCATAGGGGATGGGCAAGATGCCCGCCGAGCCGAACGGGGCACCGGAAATGGCGCCGATGCCCGTGGCCGGCCCGGCCTGGGCGAGTTGAGGGTGATTGGGGAGGAACGGCTCGAGATGTGGTCGCACGCCCAACGGCCCGACACCGGGACCACCCCCGCCGTGAGGGATCGTGAAGGTCTTGTGCAGGTTGAGATGCCCGACGTCGGCTCCGAAGTCGGCGGGGCGCGCCAGCCCGACGAGGGCGTTGAGGTTGGCTCCATCGACGTAGACCTGGCCACCGTGATCGTGGACGATGGCCGTGACGTCCTTGATCGCCGTCTCGAACACACCATGGGTCGACGGGTAGGTGACCATCAGGGCGGCGAGATCGTCGGAGTGCTCGGAGGCTTTGGCCTCGAGGTCGGCGATGTCGATGTTGCCGAGCTCGTCTGTCGCCACCACGACGACGCGCATGCCGGCCATCACGGCAGAGGCGGCGTTCGTGCCATGCGCCGACGCCGGGATGAGGCAGACGTGTCTCTCGTCACCCCGCGAACGGTGATATGCAACGATGGCGAGGAGCCCGGCCAGCTCGCCCTGCGAGCCTGCATTGGGTTGCAGGGACACAGCCGAGTAGCCGGTTATGGAGGCGAGGTATGACTCCAGCTCGTCGATCAGCTCGAGATACCCACCGGCCTGGGAGACAGGTGCATATGGGTGGATTCCGGAGAACCCGGGCCAGGTGATGGGAATCATCTCCGTGGTGGCGTTGAGCTTCATGGTGCACGACCCGAGTGGGATCATCGTGCGGTCGAGGGCGAGGTCGCGGTCGGCGAGTCGCCGGAGATAGCGGAGCATCTCGTGCTCGGACTGATGAAGGCTGAAGACGGGATGGGTCAGGTATGCCGACTCCCTCGTCAACGTCTCGGGAATGCGCCCTTTGCTCTCGACCACTCCCGCCCCGAGCGAACCGAGGAGCGTGGCCACCAGCTCGTCGTCGGTCGTCTCATCGACGGCGACTCGGAAGTGATCGTCGTCGACAAGCCCGATGTTGATCCCAGCCCGACGCGCTGCCTCGACATCGTCGGCGGCCCTCCCCGGAGAGCGGAACGTGACGGTGTCGAACCAGGTGTCACCGACCGCCTCGATGCCGGCCGCGGACAGCGAGTCGGCCACGACCGTGGCCAGCCGGTTGCACTCCTGTGCGATCCCGCGCAGGCCCTCGGGCCCGTGCCAGCACGCGTAGAGGCCGGCGATGACAGCCAGGAGCACCTGGGCCGTGCAGACATTCGACGTCGCTTTCTCACGACGGATGTGCTGTTCTCTCGTCTGAAGCGCCAGCCGGTAGGCGACCCGCCCTGCCCTGTCGTTGGCGACGCCGACCAGTCGACCCGGCATGGCGCGCACGTGTGTCTCCAGGGTGGCTATGAAGCCGGCATGGGGGCCGCCATAGCCCAGAGGGACGCCAAAGCGCTGCGCCGAGCCGACCGCGATGTCGGCGCCCCACTCCCCAGGGGGCTTCAACAGCGTCAGCGCGAGGAGATCCGTGGCCACGACCACCAGGGCCCCGGCCTCTTTGAATTCGGCGACGGCCCCGGCGTGATCGATGACCCGCCCCGACGACCCGGGGTATTGAAAGAGGACGCCAAAGGCTCGTTGCGGGTCGTAGCCATCGTCCAATTCGAGAAGCCTCACTCCCGAGGCGGCCGCCCTTGTCTCCATCACCGAGCGAGTGGCCGGGTGACAGTCCGTGTCGACGTAGAAGACGTCACGGTCACCCTTGAAGAGACGGCGGGCCATCGCCATCGCCTCTGCGGCCGCGGTCGGCTCGTCGAGCAGCGAGGCATTGGCGATCTCGAGTGCGGTGAGGTCTGACACCATCGTCTGGAAGTTCAGGAGCGCTTCAAGGCGGCCCTGGGAGATCTCCGGTTGGTAAGACGTGTACGCGGTGTACCAGGCCGGGCTCTCCAAGACATTGCGCTGGATGACCGGTGGCAGGATCGTGTCGTGGTACCCGAGACCGATCAGCGACGGCACGACCTCGTTCCGGGCGGCCAGCTCGGCGAGCCTCGCCACCACCCCGCGCTCCGAGAGCGCCTCGGGAAGCTCGAGCGTCGTATCCAGGATCGAGGCCGGGACAGTTTGGGCCACCAACTCATCGAGACTCGCTACACCAACGGTCGCGAGCATCTTCTCGATGTCGGCCGGTTTCGGCCCGATGTGACGGTCGGCGAATCTCTCTGACGGGTTGGGCATCGGTCCAGCCGATCATAAGCACGATGTCTCATAGGCCCCAGCGAAGGTCTACGTTGCCCTTCGTCCGGCCGGGGCAAGCCCCGGTCTGGCATCACCCCCAAAAACCTGGAGTCGGCCGTGGCGTCCCCCCAAAGCCACGGAAGTTTCCGCTCCAGGACCTCCGCCACGGAGGGACGAAGACCCCGGATTCCCCAAAGCCGGGGTCTTCGTCATGCGTCGGACGGTCCGCCCCGCACAGTCCTTCGTCTCACCCGGCGGGGAGACTCACCACGGCCACGGGCAGTTCCGACTGGGCGAGCATGAACGACACGCGATGCCCGTAGAAGGGGCGGTTGGTCAGAGATCGTGTGCTGGCCCCGATCACGAGTAGGTCGAAGGCACCCGAGTTGCCAAAGGCGACGATCTCTTCTTCGGCATTCGGTGCGACACGGACTCCGGTCTCGACGGACACGCCGAGCCGGTCCCCGAAGGCCGCGGCCTCAGTCACCATCTCCTGTCCGGCGGCGAGGCTGTCTTCCACCGCCGCGTCCTCCCTCATGACCCCTTGACCCTCCGGTCGGTTGACGACGTGCAGCGCGAAGGTCCTTCCCCCGGCGGCCTTGGCCAGGGAGTAGGCGAACTCCTCGGCGGCTCGGGTGGAGCGCGACGCGGCCACCGGCACCAGGATTCGACCGGGGAGATTGTCGGTGACGGGACGCCCCTCCGGCATGCGAACCACTATCGAAGGCACTTCGACCATGGCGAGGACCCGGTCGATGACGCTGCTGAAGGTGCCTTCACCGGTCTCGGTGGCCCCGAGGACAACGATGTCGTAGCCGAGGGCACTCTCCTTGGCAATGGCCGCCGCGGGGTCCCGCGCCAGCCTCCTGATGATCCTGGCCTCGGGAAGTTGAGCCAGGACGTCGCTGGGATCTCCGGGCTTACCCTCGACACGTCGCATCATGCGACGGAAGATCCCCGGTGTGGCGAGGTCGACGACGAGCACGGTCATCTCGGCGTCGGGGAAGACCGCCTGCACCAGCTGAGCGGCAAAGCGGCTGTTCGACCCGCCTCGCGTGGGGATGAGTACACGACGGGACCGCAGTATCTCGCTGGTCTCCTTGACCTCCTCCTGATCGAGGCGCCGGGCCTCCTCATGAGGTATGTCCCAACCCTTCACGGCGAGCTTGAGGAGCTGTGGTGCCACGACCGACGTGACGATCGCCGCCAGCACCATCACCGTGTAACCCGTCTCGCTGACGACCCCCAGGTTGAGGCCGATTATGGCCACGACGACTCCCATCGCCCCCAAGGCGGAGAGTCCCGAACCGAGTGCCAGGGCTTCGCGCCCACGCACACCGGCGAAGAACCCGCCGGCAAACGTCCCGATGATCTTGGCGATGATGGCGACCACGATCAGGACGATGGTCCACAGGATCACCGAGGAAGTGTCGAGGAGCCCGACATCGACACGAAGGCCCGAGAAGGCGAAGAACACGGGGGCCAGCAGCGCCGCTGTGACCGTCTCCAGGATCGATCGGACCTGGGGCAACTGGTGTCGCAGGCCGGCCACGAGGATTCCCACGATGTACGCCCCCAGGATGGCCTCGATGTTCAATGCCTGTGTGACCGCGCCACCGACCAGGGCGGCGACGATCGTTATCGAGAGGGCGGCGGTCACCGACGAGCCACGGGCCATCACGTAACGGAAGAGCCGGTCGATCACCCACCGAAAGACCGTGAACGAGGCAACGAGGAACACGACCAGACCGCCGAACGAGATACCGAGACGACCCGGTTGGAAGCCGTCCAGGGCTATCCCGGAGAGGGCGGCGAGAACGAGCCAGCCCACGGCATCCATCGTCATGCCGGCGGCCAGGGTCACCTGACCGAAGTTGCGGCGCAGGTAGCCCATGTCCTGAAGGATCTTGGCCACCACCGGGAGCGCCGAGACCGACAACGCCAGGGCGAGAAACCCGGCGAAGACGGCACGGTCCACACCCTGACCATCCGGCCCGGCACCGATGAAGGACTCGGGGACGAAGAAGGCCAGAGTCGCGGCGGCGGCCAAGGGGACGAGAAGGGCCCCGGCGGAGACGGACAGGGCCGCGTTGCGAAAGCGGGCGATTATCCCGAGGTCGGTCTCGAACCCGATGACCACGAGGAGCATGATGACCCCGAGCCAGGAGATGCCGAAGATCACAGAGCTGACGGTCGGCTCACCGAACACCCAGTCGAAAGCTTCCGGAGCGACTCTCCCGAACAATGTGGGCCCGAGCACCACCCCGGCCAGCAGCTCGCCCACGACGGCCGGCTGGCCGACACTCTTCATCACCCACCCGAAGACCCTCGCCACGCCCACGAGCAGAGCCAATTGGACCAGGAAGACGAGGACTTCGTGTTCGCTCAGCGGCGCCGCCGCCGAGCCACCCTCGGCAGCGAGAAGGACGACCACTCGATCAAAGTTAGCCACGGCTCACACGTTGAACCGAAACTCCACCACATCGGAGGGCTTCATGACATACGACTTTCCCTCGGTGCGCACGAGCCCACCGGCCCGCGCCGCCGCCCAGGACCCGGTGGCGACCAGCTTGTCGAAGTCGACGACCTCGGCGGCGATGAATCCTCGTTGAAAGTCGGTGTGGATCACACCGGCGGCCTCCGGTGCGGTGGCCCCGGCCGGGATCGTCCAGGCGCGTGCCTCCTTCTCGCCAACGGTGAGATAGCTCTGCAGACCCAGCGTCTCGTATGCCACCCGCACCACCGCGTCGAGACCGGGCTCCGTCTGGCCGATCGACTCGAGGAGCTCTCTTCGCTCTTCAGGCTCCAGTTCGATCAGCTCGGCTTCGATCTGAGCGTCGAGGAGGAGCGCCGGGGCCGGAGCGACCAAACCGGTCAGCTCGCGTCGACGCTCTTCGTCGGAGAGGGACGCCTCATCGACATTGAAGACATAGATCACCGGTTTGGCCGTGAGCAGATGGAGATCGGCGAAGTGATGCTCGGAAGCCATGAGGTGGGGATGGCGGCTCACCATCTCCCCCGCGGCAACGACCTCCCTCACCCTTTGCAGGGTCGCCACCCGGGGCTGGAGCGTCTTGTCGATGGTTGCCTCCTTCTCCAGGCGGGGCAGCCTCCGATCGATGGTGTCGAGATCGGCGATAGCGAGCTCGGCCTCGATCACCTCGATGTCGCGAGCAGGGTCGAGGGTCTCGTCGACGTGGACCACATTCGAAGCCTCGAAGGCGCGCACGACGTGGCATATCGCATTCACCTCACGGATGTTGGCCAGGAACTGGTTGCCCAACCCCTCCCCTCGACTGGCGCCTTTCACCAGCCCGGCGATGTCGACGAATGTGACCGTCGCATTGATGCGCTTCTCCGATCCGAACATCTCGGCCAACTGATCGACGCGGGCGTCGGGAATCGGAACGACTCCGGTGTTCGGCTCGATCGTGGCGAAGGGATAGTTGGCGGCCAGGATCCCCGCCTTGGTCAGGGCGTTGAACAGGGTGGACTTGCCGACGTTGGGCAGCCCGACGATTCCTATGGAGAGTGCCATTGGGGCGCCGCAGGATAGAGAGCCGGGAACGCCTAGCTGATTAGCGTGGCCGGGTATGGACCGAGTCGCAGTGATTGGTGCCGGGTCATGGGGCACGACCGTGGCGTCGATGGCGGCCGCGCGTGTCGACACCGTCATCTGGGCTCGCAACTCCGAGCTCGCAGCCTCGATCGACGAGCGCCACCAGAACCAGACCTATCTACCCGGCATCGAACTGCCACCCCGCCTCGAGGCCACCAACGACATCGCGGTGGCCGTGGAGGGCGCCGACACCGTGATCATGGCGGTGCCATCCCACGGTTTCCGACAGGTCTTCAGCGCAGTGGCCCCCCATCTGGCGCCTGACCGGCCGGTGGTGTCGCTCACAAAGGGCATCGAGCAGGGCACGCTGGCCACCATGACCGAGATCGTGGGCGAGGTCGACCCTGCGATCGCACCCGATCTGGTCGGGGTCCTCACCGGCCCCAACCTCGCCGCCGAGATCCTGGCGGGCCAGCCCACGGCCACCGTCGTGGCGATGAGAGACCCCTCTGCAGCCGAGTCGCTGCAGAAGCTGTTCATGGGGCCCGCCTTTCGGGTCTACACCAATGACGACGTCGTCGGCAGCGAGCTGGGCGGCGCACTGAAGAACGTGATGGCCATCGCGTCGGGGATGTCGGATGGTCTCGGCTTCGGTGACAACACGCGCGCCACCCTCTTGACTCGTGCCCTCGCCGAGCTCACCCGTCTCGGGGTTGCCCGGGGTGGCCGACCCGAGACCTTCGCGGGCCTCGCCGGGATGGGTGACCTCATCGCCACCTGCAGCTCCAGTCGGAGCCGGAACCACCAGGTCGGCTATAGCCTGGCGAGCGGGAAGACCCTCGAGGAGATCACGAGCGAGATGCGCATGGTCGCCGAGGGGGTGAAGACCACGAAGAGCGTCCTCGGGTTGGCGAAGCGCGCCGAGGTCGACATGCCGATAGCCGCCCATGTCGACCTCGTCCTCGACGGCGAGATCTCCCCCCGCGAGGGCATGCTCAGTCTCATGACCCGAGAGGCGAAACCAGAGTCCATATGACCGACAAGACCCGTATCCGACGTCTACCGGAGAGGGCGGTCGCCGACCGCGAGGTGATCGATCGCATCCTGGATGACGGCTTCGTCTGCCATGCCGCATATGTCACCGAGGGCCGGCCGGTGGTGATTCCGACTCTGTATGCCCGCGATGGCGGTCGTCTCCTCCTCCACGGCTCGAATTCGATGGGTTTGGCGAAAGCGGTGCGGGCAGGGTCGCCACTGAGTGTCGCCGTCACGCACCTCGACGGTCTGGTCGTCGCCAGGAGCGCCTTCAACTCATCGGCGAACTACCGCAGTGTGGTGATTCACGGCGAGGGCCGCATCCTCGAGGGCGAGGAGAAGAATCGTGCCCTCGACATCGTCATCGACGCGGTCATACCGGGGCGACTCGCCGACCTGAGACCGTCCAAGCCGGGCGAGATCGCACAGACCTCCGTGATCGAGCTCTCTCTCGATCAGGTCTCTGCCAAGGTTCGCAGCGGCGGGCCCGACGACGACCCCGAAGACATGTCACTCCATGTGTGGGCCGGTGTGGTCCCGTTCCACACCACGGCCGGCCAGCCGATCCCCGCCGACGATCTTCGACCCGGCATCGAGACCCCGGACTATTTGCGCCCTCATGGGCGTTGACGATGCAACCGGTTCAAACGGATCGGTGTTTCATCATCTGTAATGGCATCCACACGTCTCCTTTCGACCTCACACGGAACCAACCGGGAGGCGTTCACCGCCACCGACTGGGGCCTCTTCCTGTCCCTCGCCGCCATTTGGGGATCGTCGTTCCTGTTCATGGCCATAGGGCTCGACAACTTCCAGCCGGGCGTGGTGACCCTGATACGGGTGTCATTGGGAGCTGCCTTCCTCACCCTGATCCCCCGGGCACGGGCGACGAAGATCGAGCGGAGCGACTGGTCGAGGGTCTTCCTCCTCGCCGCCATTTGGGTGGCAGTGCCGTTCACGCTATTCCCGATTGCACAGCAGTGGATCGACTCGGCGGTGGCCGGCATGCTCAATGGGGCCACGCCGATCTTCACCGCGCTCATCGCCACTCTGCTGCTCCGCGCCCTCCCCGGTCTTCTGCAAACGACCGGTCTCCTCATCGGTTTCGGCGGAATCGTCGCGATCGCGCTGCCCTCGGCCGGGGACGGATCCACGGCGGCCATCGGAGTCGTGCTGATAGTCATCGCCACGTTGGGCTACGCCGTGTCACTCAACATCGTGACTCCACTCCAACAGAAATACGGGTCGCTGCCGATCATGGCCAGGGTCCTCTGGCTGGCGACACCCATGGTCCTGCCCTTCGGCCTCGTCGGCATGGGCGATTCGACGTTTGCATGGTCGTCCCTGATCGCCGTCGCCGCCGTGGGCGTCTTGGGCACCGGTTTGGCGTTCATCTTCATGGGCAACCTGGTCGGGAGTGTCGGCGCGACTCGAGCATCGTTCCTCACCTATCTGATCCCCGTCGTGGCGCTCGTACTCGGGGTCGTATTTCGTGACGAGGTGGTCTCCCCCATCTCGATTGTCGGTGTCGGGCTCGTGATCGCCGGGGCGATCCTGGCGTCACGCCGAGAGACGAGACAGGTCGACCGCGGCGCGGCGTAGGGCACGCATCGACATCTCCTTGTCTCCGAGCCGGTGTCTGAGCTCTCGCTCCAGGCCTCCGATCGGATACAGGTTCTGCGGGGCCCTCGGGTCTTTGTGACGGGCCGAGGCATAACGGGGGAGGGTCGCACTGACCCTCGTGGCGACACGTGCTGCATCGGCCGCCGTTAGGTCGGCATCGATCTCACAACGGACCAGGCCCCCGGCCGGGCCGGCGTGGTTGGCGAGACGGAGATACCACGAGAACCTGCTCCAGGACGTCGTGGTCAGGAAGAGAGGGGTCCGGTAACCGGCGGGGAGGGCGGTGAGGACCTGTCTCAGCTCGAGCGGGAGGTATTGCACCTTCTGTGTCTTGATGTAGCCAACGGCATTGGGCAGGTCGCGAGCGTGTGAGAGGGGGCCGTCCACGACCAGCAGCTCACAGTCTCCGGCCCGTCGGGCGACGGACGCCTCCAGGTCGCCCATTCGCTGCTGGATTCCCAGCCAGAGCTCCTCGGGGGTGGTCCCCTTCGTCGCCTTGACCGCGTAGGTGCCGACCGACGTGGGCACGTCCTCGGCGGGTGCGGCGGTGAACAGCCCGCGGTCGACCTCGGTCTCCTCGATGTGGGCAGTGCCATTGCAGCGGACCACACCCGCCGCATATGTGGCGGCGAGGGCGAAGCCCGGAAAGTCGGGCGGCTGGTCGATCCAGAGGGTGGCATCGACACGACGCACCCCGTCTACGAAGAGGATGTCGCCCACCGGCGCGGATTCGGGGAGCAGTGGCCGCCACTCCTCGGGTCGCAGCTCCACGGTGACATCGACGTTCTCGCTGGCGTCGGTGAGCTCGGCATCGGTTGGCGCCCCGTAGTCGGAATCCCAGGCCTCGACGGTGAACCTCATGACGTCTGCCTGACAGTTGCCCCTGAAGGGAGACGGGTCACCTCGTAGCGAACCGGGGCGCGCGCCGCCAGCTCCTTCACGTGCGTGATCACCCCGACCATGAGCCCGCGGCCGGTCAGCTCCTCCAGAACCGTGGCCACGGTGTCGAGGGACTCGTCGTCGAGTGTGCCAAAACCCTCGTCGAGGATGATGGCATCGAGCCCGGATCCACCTTTGGCGGCCAGTGTCTCGGCCAGCGAGAGGGCGAGGGCGAGGGAGACCAGGAAGGTCTCGCCACCCGACAGCGTTGCCACCGACCTGATCTCGTCGGCATTGCGGTGATCGACGATCGAGAAGGAGCCCGATTCGTCGGAGTGGAGGGAGTACCCGCCACCGGACAACTGACCCAGCAGATCGTTGGCACCGTCGACCAACCCGGTCAGGGCGCCGGCCATGAGCCACTGCTCGAAGCCGTTGGCACGCAGATGGTTGACCAGTGCCCCGGCGATGGCAGCCGCCTTGGTCGCCTCGTCTTCATCTGCCGTGAGCGACTCGGCGTCGATGACTGCCTTGGCGTGCCGTTCGACGACCGCCCTCGCCGTCTGCAATGCGGTTGCCACCTGCACCGCATAGGGCTCCACGGCTGGTATCCCACTCTCCTCCAGGACCTCGAGTAACGCCTTCCGCTCCTCCTTGGCGCTCGTCTCGGCAGACACGACGCCCTCACGCGCCACTACGAGCTCAGGGTGGAGCCGGGCGACCAGCTTCTCACGCCAGGCGAGGAGCTCTTTCCATTGGACGAGGGGATCGTCGCTCTCCGAGAGGTCCGGGGTGAGGTCGGCCACGCTG
>JBAPYG010000278.1:0-4753 GCA_049284615.1 Acidimicrobiia bacterium | reverse complement strand
GTATCGCGCTGCCGAGGCCATGGCCGAACATCCCTACATCGACGCCTCTCGCATGGCCGTCATGGGATTCTCCTTCGGAGGCAGGACGGCCATCTGGTCTAGTTTGAATCGAGTCCGGGATCTCTATGGCGGTTCCGAGTTCGCCGCCCACATCGCCTTCTACCCATCCACCTGTTTTATTCAACTGGAAGACGAGACCGAAGTCAGCGACTCTCCTATCCGCATCTTCCACGGAACCGCGGATGACTGGACGCCAATCGACCAGTGTGAAGAGTATGCGGCGCGAATGACCGAAGAGGGTCGAGACGTGGCTGTCTTCGCCTATGAGGGGGCTCATCACGGCTTCGACGACGAGACAACCTCACAGGGAATCAGCCCCTTCCCTACAGCAGTTTCACCCAGGAACTGCACCTTCGTCGAGCGGGACGGAGAAATCGTGGATGCAGACACCGGCCGTCCGGCAAGTGTGCGATCCGCATGCGTCGAGCGAGGGATCCACTTTGGCTGGAACGGACCCGCGCACGCCGCCTCCAAGATCGACCTAGCCGAACTCTTGAATGAAGTGTTCTCAAAGCATTGACACTGGAGATTCACTGGTTGAAAGCACACTGACCAAGGCCCTGGCATAGTCGTCCAAAACGCGCGCCTGAATAGCTGCAGTGGGCATCGATTCGCCAATGGTGGTAGGTGCAATCGAGAGGTTCCAGTCCCGGGATCAAACCCATATCAAACGCCGAAACGGCCCACAAATGCGACGCCGCTGGACCACCCAATATGTGCCTGATTGATGATGTCGGTGGCTGCGGGACGCTTGTTCCGTAGCTTGGAGTTTCCGGCGGGTGTGACCTATCGAAGTCTCCTCCGGTGGGAAGAAGAAGCACCGGCTCAGCCTTTGCGGCAACCGGAAACTGAACCACGCCATCCACATGGCCGCCGTCACCCAGATCCGATACCCCGACACCTCAGGCCGGGTCTACTACGACAAGAAACGAGGCGAAGGCAAAACCAAGAAAGAAGCACTCCGAGCTTTGAAATGGCGATTCTCCGACGCCGTCTACAAACAGCTCACCGCCGACCAGAATTTGGGTCCGGGAGACACCCAGGAACGACTCTGTCGCTTGCGTGGCCGGCTTCGCATCCTGATCACCGGCTCTTCAGCTCAGTCATCCCGGGCCGCTCCCAAACCTACCCCTACGGCCGCAACCACGGCCGCACTCCGACGCGCTCCAAACAACCCACTTGACACAAAGAGGCTTCGATATGCAGTGGCCGGGGGGAGTTCTCCGAGACTTGTAGTGATTTCGGCGTCAGAACCGGGCGGGAGTCAATGCTGCGGTTCTCTGGATCTGCTGATCGACGGGCATGTGGGTTGGGACTAGTGACCACCCGTAGCAGGCCAGCATCTCCCTCATGCAGGCTCTACATACATTGAGCACTCGGAAGCCTTTCGACACTGAGTATTGCCCCGGGCCGTCAGGGCATCCCTGGATATCGCAACGTTGGTCTTGCGCAGCCATTCCACACGACCCTTCTGAGCTGCGTATCGATTCTTGATGCGAGTCTCTTGAGTTGGGATAGCTGCCTCAAGAGTCTTTCGACCCTTACGCGGCCTCCTTTCCGAGCATTGGGGTTCGCCCTCGAAAAAACAGCTACGTCAACCAGCCATAAGTCCCAGCTCGATACTCGGCAATTCCGAGTGCCTTCTGCCCGCTCGAAATGTTCCGTTATGCGCGCGCGTCGCTTGCTGCCGGCTCCCAAATGAGTGGACTCACGGAATGCGTTCCTTCTAGCCCCTTGAGTTCGACCATGAATCGTGGACCGAACTCAAACGACGCAGGGTTAACCATCCCCACCGTGGTATCGGAGACCAGGATTTGGCCCCCGTGGGCTGCGCCCGCCACCCTCGCAGCCTTGCTGACGGTCAGACCGACATAATCGTCTTCGGTCTTGAGGACGTCGCCGCTGTGAACCCCGATTCGTACACGAATCTTCGGCTCTGAGGTTGCCGCGGCAGCCCTTTGGATTTCAATCGCAGACCTTAGAGCAGGAGAAGCAGCACCAAACACGTACATGCCCCCGTCACCGAGTGTCTTGACCGTCGACCCGCCTTGTTGGTCGACGAGCAGACTGAGAGTGCTGAGATGGTCGTCAATCGCCCTCGACCAAGCTTGATCCCCGATCGAGCTTGTGAGAGCCGTGGAGTCCACAACGTCCGTGAAGACCAGCGTCGATGACCCCGAAACCTGTCCCGCCAAGCCTTCGCGACCCACTGCTGCGAGTGAGCCAAGCAACTCTGAAAGTGTCGCCGTCAAAGGGATCCGATTGGGAACCGGGTATGAGAAATGGGTATGAACAATCTTCCAAGAACCCGCCTCCATTTGGAATACGAATGTGAGGCGAACAATCTCGACCAGGCCATCCGCGTAGGTCCTCTTCTCCTCAAGGGCCGCCCAACCAACAGCACCCTCCTCGTACGCTTCCAATCGCAGTATCTCGGGTTCATGCTTGGGCATCTCATTCCATTGAGCCCTAACGATGGGCCCCACTTCCTGGGGTCCTCGAACCCACTCGTGTTGGTCGCTCCCAATCGTGAGAGCGAACTCCGAATCTGAGGTCAGGCTGCTGACTCCATCGAAGTCTGCTCGAGCTCGCGCGGCCATGAACCGGCGAACGATCGCTTCGATCTCAGGTGAAGGTTTCACCAGAGCAAGTATGCCAACAGCCACGCAGGTTGCTACCCGAAAGTACGCCAACCCGCGCTGCCGACCGCTCCCCGGGCGATATGTGCTGCGGTCTCAGGGGATCATTGCAACGCTTCGGCGAGTTTTTGTGACGGTGTCATCCAGTTGAGGGTTTGTCGAGGGCGTGTGTTCAGCGAGTGAGGCGCTTGGTCGAGTGACAGGTGCCGATGCCGGGATGATCCCGACGTGGGCTGGTTGGTGAGGCCGTGAACCACCATGAAGCGACGTGACTACGCTCGATACCGATCTTGAAAGGTGATACGAGTGCTAAGGGGCGAAGGGATTGAACTCAGGCTCGTCCGAGAGAACGACCCGAACATCCTCTACGAACTCCTAACGAATCTCGAAACAAGAGGCAGCTACTTCCCGTTCGGCGTTACGAGCGAACCCAAGTTGCACGCCGCGTTCAGCAAGAACGGTTTCTGGGACTAGGAAGAGGGCATGCTTCTGATGATCGACGATGAAGGTGAGATTGTCGGGGAGATCGAGTACTTCCCGATCACTCATTACCTGCAAGGCTACGAGATCTCCTACCAGCTATTCGGTCAACAGCACGCCGGAAAGGGCTACACCACCGAGGCGGTCAACCTGTTGCTCGGCTACCTGCTCGGACGCAAGCGGGTGAATCGCATGCAGTTGAACATCCACCCCAGCAACGGCGCCTCCAAAAAGGTCGCTGAGAAGTGTGGTTTCACCTTCGAAGGGCCTAGTGACCTCCGCTCCGTGTCGAGCCAGCCCAATCGTGTCCGTTCCGATGTGGCATTGCAGGTGGATGAGGCGCTTACCGGAGATGCTCGGCATCTTGGTAGCGTCGAAAGTGACGAAACCCTGTCAAATGTGCGAATCGGAGCACCAGGCGCGACACGTTGGCGCTCGGCGAAAGCAAGGCACCAGCCCCTGTATCACGAAGTGTGATACAGTTGACCTATGGCTCAAGCGGTTTCCGTACGACTAGACGACGATGCAATGAAGGCCCTGGCGCAGCTGGAAGCCACAGGCAAGTCACGCTCGGAGGCGATTCGAGCAGCTCTCGTCGAAGCAGCATCGCGATTGAGCGACAGGAAAGCCCTGGCTGCCGAGGCCGCCGCACTGGAAGCGGACGACGCCGACCGTGCCGAAATGCTGGCGGTGGCAGAACTGATGGAGAGCCTGCGTGCAACGGGGTGACGTTTTCAACCTCCGCCTCCCCGAAGGCATCGGGCACGAACAACACGGAAGACGCTTCGGCGTAGTCGTTCAGTCCGACGCCCTCCTCCCCCGCTCCGTCGTCCTGATCGCCCCCACGTCCACTAGCGCCAGAAGCGCTTCGTTCAGACCAGAAATCGACATCGAAGGCACCGAGACGCGAGTCCTCGTAGAGCAGATGGGCGCCGTCGATGTGAACCGCCTCGGTGACCTAGTCGGCCGCCTCACATCCGAGGAACAATGGGGCGTGGATGCAGCAATACTCACCGTCCTAGGACTCAACTGACCTCGCGGTGTGCGCCCCGAAGTAGGTGGGGTTGGCGTGGAGAGGCATGTGGTAATTGGGGATTCGAGGGGACTGGCGATTGGAGTCAAATCACCCTCAAACACGAGCGCCTTCCGATCACACCGCGGCGTCGCCAGCCACATCCGCGATGTAGTCAGCCAAGTAATCGTCCTCGGGTGCGTGTGGATACGCGTTCCGGAATGCAACAGCCGCATCCTCCGGACCATCGAAACGACAGAGCGGCCAGAGGGTCACCAGGTCCTCCCGGTCCTGAGGATCCGCCCTATAGAGCTTCATCACGAATATCACGTCTGGGTCCGGCGTCCGGACTTCGAGGTTCGAGTTCTGATAGACCACCCGGCAGGCTTCATAGCTGGCATTCGACGGCCAGAACGCAGCCGCCGAGTCGTTGAGCCACCTATTCGACAAGTCGTGCCGCTCGGCGACCTTGCCGATAGCACCCTCCAGCTCAGGGCGAAGCTTGCGAGCTGAGTCGACGTCCCTGGTCGACATGCGTAGCGAATGCCAAAGCATCCACGCA
>JBAPYG010000277.1:0-2636 GCA_049284615.1 Acidimicrobiia bacterium | reverse complement strand
TCATAGTCCCCATCCCGAAGACCGAGACGCTCAGATCGGACTGGCCGCATGCTCTTGTTTCCATATCTCCAACCGTACGCTCCTCGTCCCAGGGCGCAGTCACGGGTGAGTGACGGATCATCGGTTCGACATGTCCTGCTGGCCTATGAAAGGCCGGGTGTTTCCACCCGTCCCCCAACGATCTCGACACCTGGTGGGATGTCTTCGATGCTCACCTCTCCGTCTTCTATCCCGATGGTGAGTCGACTGCCGGCCAGCGGAATCCCTTCGACCCGGAGCCGCTCGATTTGTGGCGGCAGCACAGGGTCGACCCCAACAGTTGCGGCAGGTAGATCTGGCTCCAGGCCGAGCAAGGTCCGGAGAAGAAGAAGAGGAGAGGCGGCTGCCCATGCCTGTGGCGAGCACGAGGTTGGGTAGGGGACCGGCTCTCTGAACTCGTCTCGAGAGAAACCAGCCACGAGTTCGGGGAGGCGACCTTTCTCCGTAGCCGCAAGATCAAACAAGTCCAAAGCGAGTCGATTGGCTTCCTCCACGAATCCATAGCGTCGTAACCCGGCAGCGGCGATGGCGGTATCGTGCGGCCACACTGACCCGCTGTGGTAGCTGATCGGGTTATAGGTCGGCGTCGACGATGCGAGTGTCCTCAGACCCCAGCCCGTGGACATATCAGGAGAAAGCAGATGGCTCGCCACCTGAGGCGCTCGCTCGCTGTCGATGATCCCTGTCCAGAGACAGTGCCCCACGTTGGAGCCCAGGGCATCGACCTGCTTCTTGTCGCCGTCCAGGGCCATGACATATCGGCTCGACTGCTCCGACCAGAAGTCTCGGTTGAAGGCGAGTTTCAGCTCGGCAGCACGGTTGCGACAGTGAGCTGCCAAGTCTCGATCTCCTGTGGAGTCTGCGAGCGTGGCGCGTCCCAGATACGCCGCGTAGGCGTAGCCCTGCACCTCGCACAGCGCGATTGGCGTTGGAGCCAAATCGCCGTTGGTGTGTCTGATGCTGTCGATTGAGTCCTTCCAGCCCTGGTTCGGAGGTCCTTGTTGGCCCAGCCTCTCGTACTCGATATAGCCGTCGCCGTCTCGATCTCCGTATTCCTCCATCCAGTTCATCGCTCGATCGATGTGGGGCGTGAGCCTTCCTATCGCCCCGGCATCTGCCCCCCAGCGCAGGAGCTCAGCGGTGACCATCACGAACAGGGGCGTGGCGTCGATCGATCCGTAGAACACGTCTCCGCCGCGGAATGAGAGCGAGGGGGTTCGGCCGAGCCGCACCTCATGGAGGATCCTCCCCGGCTGTTCCTCCGTCGCTGGGTCCACCTTCTGACCCTGCAGCTCGGCGAGGGTTTCGAGGACTCCGAAGGTCAGACTCGGGTCTGCCATGAGTGCCATCCATCCCGCCAGAAGTGAATCTCTGCCGAAGAGGGTCATGAACCAAGGGGCACCGGCCGCGAGGACAGCTCGTTCGGGATCGTCCGGGTCGAAGATGCGCAGGGCTCCAAGATCCTGGGTGGCGCGATCCGTGGCCTCAGCGACTGGGGCGTAGTTCGTGGCAACTCGTGGCATGTTGGAACGCCAGGAAGCAAGCCGTGCCGCCGGCCCGGCCTGCTCGGCGGGGGCTCCACACTTGTGTCCGGGCTCCAACGACTTGTCGTTGATCCAGAAGACTACGTGCAGGCACAGATTCCACGTGCTGTTCGGCGCAAGCTCCACCCGCCACGAGGAAGATCCGCCATCGATACGGTCGGGCGGCGGCTCGAATTCGACATGAATGCCCGTCACGGCTCCTCCGCCCATTCGATGGACCTCAATGGCGCGACCGTGAGAGTCGATCTCTCGGTGCTGACCCGGGTCGGTTTGACCGCCCTTGACGGCGAACAGGTCGGCGAAGTCCGCGTCGATGGTGATCGAGACATCGCAAGCCGTCGAAGTGACATCATGATTCTGCAGCTCGAACTCGTCTCTCATTCCCTTGCCTACATGTCGACGACGAACCACCGTGATCGGAGTATCGGTATCGCCGGTCTTGGGGACCGATCGCCCGACGTGGACAGCTGAGAATGGGTCGTCCAACTGAGTGGACAGGTGCTCGACTGGCCTTTGGTCGACGAGTAGCTCGAGCTTCGACACGAGCCGGGTGTCGAGGAAGTAGAGGCCTTCGGAATGACCAGGGCGGATGTCGCCCGACTGCCCAGCCACACAGAAGGTGTTGCCCTCCACCAGTCTCACGAGCGCAGATCCCCCGTCGACGGGTGGCCGGAACCAGTTCTTGGCCGGAGTCTCGCTTCTGCCGGTCATGGGCACGACATTGTGCCACTGCAGGCCGCCCGAGTCACGAGTGGGCACAACTCGATGCTGAGCTCCGGTATCTCGATGCTGGGCAGCGGGAGCGAGATCGTTCAACGAAGGCCCCTTGATGCGGAAGAGACTTCCCTCAGGTGATCCGGGAGCTCGGTATGATTGGAGTCGGAAAGGAGCCAATGTGCTCAAGTGGAAGAGAGTCGGAGACCTATGGCTCGGCAACGGCTTCCGGGTTCGACAGATCGCTCCTACACGCTGGTCTCTGGAGAACGTCAGCGGATCCGAGCCAATCGATGTGAGCGACCCGATCGCAGAGCTCCAAACGCTGCGAGCCTGCAA
>JBAPYG010000276.1:0-5993 GCA_049284615.1 Acidimicrobiia bacterium | reverse complement strand
TTCTGGCTCAAGGGCTTTCCCGACCGTTGGCGTCTCTTCGAGGTGCTGTGGAGGGAGAAGGGAGGCGACGAGAAGCGGGTGACGAAAGAGACCCGTGAAGCCTCGGCGGCCGCCTTCGACCTGCAGTCGGCGCGGGCCCAGGGCCCCGTGGTGGGTCGCTCGCATGAATTGGACTTGGTGAGTCAGCAACTGGCGGCGACAGCGACCGCCGGGTTGAGGGCGGTGATCCTCGAGGGTGAGGCCGGCATCGGGAAGACCAGGATGTTGGACGCCGCCGCCGGGCTAGCGGCCCGGAACGAGCCACCGTTCCTGGTGCTGGAGGTCACGGCCGACGAAGAGCTGCGTGGACCGTTCCTGCTCTTTCGCAGTTTGCTCACCTCGCCCGCAATGGCCTCTGTGGCGAGGGAGGCGATGGCCCTCGAGCAACTCGATCGGGCACAGGAAGCCATCTCGGGGCGGAGCACCGACCTCGAGGGTCTGTCAGCCCAGGAGCAGATGTTGCGCAAGTTCGACGAGGTCGCCTCGACGCTTCTCGCCCTCGCAAAGGAAAGACCGCTACTGCTGATGCTCGACGACCTCCAGTGGGCCGATGAGGACAGCATCCAGCTGATCCGATATCTGGTCAGGACGATGGGCACTGCCCCGATGTGCCTGCTCATCAGTCTGCGTCCCTACACCGACTCCGCGGCAGGAGGGGTCTCCAAGCTCATCGCCGACCTCGACCGACTGCGGGTAACACAGGTTCTCCGTCTACAGCGGCTTAACCCACGGCAGAGTGGAGAGCTCTTGGAGAACCTGCTGGGTGGGCCCATCGACGGGCGTACTGTCGACAGCCTCCACGCTCGTTCCGAAGGAGTGCCCTTCTTCATCGAGGAGTTGGCCCGCGCCTATCGCGAAGCGGAGGCGCTGCAGCTCATCGACGGGACGTGGACCATGACCAAGCTGAGCGGGCCGGCGGTGCCCTCCTCCATCCAGACGCTGGTGGAGAGGCGGCTGGCCCAGCTCGACGGGGAGTGTCGTTCGCATCTCACCGACGCCGGGATCCTCGGCCGACGCTTTCGCCTCTCCGACATGAGCCGGGTGCTGAGCCAGGTCGACGGGAATCCGGTCGCCGACTGGCAGGCGGCGGAGTACCTGCAGAACGCTGTCGACCTGGGTCTCCTCGTCGAGGAGAAGCCCGCGTCCCGATACGACTACTCGTTCTCTCATGACCAGATCCGAGCATCGCTGCTCGCCTCTATGTCGCGGCAGCGAAAACGCGCCATTCATGGCGCCCTGGCCCAATTGCTCTCGGCTGAGGATGGGGAGGATGGGAGTGAGAACCTGTCGATGCTCACCTACCACGCCCTCGAGGCCGGTGACCACGACCTGGCAGTGGCCAGTGGCGTCCGGGCAGCTGAGGCTGCCTTGGCGATGTCCGCACCAGAAGAGGCCATACGCCTGGTCGACACCACATTGACAGCCGCATCCGACCCGAGCCGGCGTATCGAGATGCTCCGCATCAAGGACGACGCCCTGGCCGTGCTCGAGAGAGAAGGAGATCGGATGGCCAACCTCGCCGAGATGACCGCTCTCACCGCCGCGGTGGAGGCGCCAGGGCTCGACGCCGAGGTCAAGCTGCGCAAGGCTTCTGCTGCGAGGGCCGGTGAGGATTTCGACCTGGCCACCGAGTTGGCCAGGTCGGTGCGTAGCACGGCGGCTTCCTCAGGTGATCTTGAGATGGAGCTGGCGGCGTGTCTCGAGCAGGGGCAGGCCCTGAGCCGCTCACCGATCGGCGAGGCATACCTCGCTGTGATCGAGGTGGACGTGGACGAGGCCGAAGAGCCCTACAACCGAGCTCTCGACATCGCCCGCCAGATCGGAGCGCGCTCGGCGGAGGCCGACGCCCTCCGTGAACTGGCGGTCCTCGAGTCGGGGAGGGTCAAGCGGGCTGCCGTAGAGCTACAGGAGGCGGGAACGCCGGCCGTGGTCATCCTGATGCAAGCGCCGCAGCTGTTCGCCGGGGTGAAGGAGTTGGCGGAGCAGGCCTTCCGGATCTACGAAGAGCTCGGGGACAAGCAGGGGTCGATGTCCGCTCTCATCTCGATGGCGTACGCCCACATCGCCGACCCAAGCGCCCAGGGAATGGCCGGGCGGATCGAGCACATCAGGGCCCTCCATCACAGCCGGGCGGGTGAAGTCACCGACAGCCAGTCGGCCGCCGACGACGCCCACATGCTCTACGCCATCCATACGTACGCCAGGCTCAACCTGCAGCCCGGTCTCGCGCTTGAGCGCGGCCGGGAGGCATTCGAGGCATCGCGAGCGTTGGGCGACCGATGGCTGGAGGCCCTCTCGGCCGGCGGGATGGCAATGACCTGCCTCGAGGTCGGAGGGAGTGACGACTGCGCAGCTTGGCTTGACCGGGCCGTCACCGCGGCGATGACCGTGGCGTCCACTTCGATGGCCCGCCGGCTCGAAATATGGAGAGGTGCCCACGCCGCGGCTCGCGACGACGTGGAGGCGATGACCCGTCACTACAGACGCGCGGCCGATCTGGCCGGTCAGTCAAGTATCGGTGAGAGCTGTCAAGCCTTGGCCGACCTCGCCTTCGAGTACGCCCGGATCGCCGTCTTTGGAGGCGACCCGGCGCTGTTCGACAAGGCAAGGGAGACAGCGAACGAGGCGCTGGAGATTGCCCGCCATCTAAGGGGCGAGTCGCCCTATCCCGCCCTGGCCCACGCCGCCCTCGCCCTGGTCGCCGAGGCCGGAGGCGACACCGAGACCGCCGCCGACGAAGCGAGAAATGCCCGAGCCTTCCACGGTGAGACCCACCTTCTCTACTACGTTCCCATCCTCTGGGTGGGCGCCAGGGTCCTGATCCGCGGAGGTATGCCCGAGGGGGACGACCTCACCCAGGAGATTCTTGGGGGGATCGGCTACGTGAGCTCCTCCATGGCTGACCGGGACTTGCGTGACAAGTGGTTCGCCAACCCGATCCGACGCGAGCTCGCCCAGATGGTCGGTTTCGACCTCTCCAAGATCCCCGACTCACCGGCAGAAGAAGTCGAGTTCACGGACGAGGACCTCGTGCTCCTTCGCGCCGTGACGTCGGGCACGGCGGAGTCGGGCACCGAGGTCGGCCCGAGCCCCGTCGACGACCTTCTGGCCAAGTTGGGTGTGGCTTCCGAGAGCGAAGCCATCGAGTATGCGATCAAGGCGGGCGTCGCATGGCAGTGAGAATCGTCGTCGATCGGCGCCGATGCATCGGCGCCGGGACCTGTATCAGTCTCGCCCCCACCGCTTTTCAGTGGCGCAAGGGTGACTTCCTCAAGCCGGAGGTACTCGACCTGTCCACCGTCGACGAGGACACGCTCCGTGAGATCGTCATCGCCTGCCCAACTCAGGCCCTGGTCCTGGAAGAGGTCCTCGACTCGCTGCAAAGCTGACCGAGCCGCCATTGGGGCGGCCGCTCGCGTCACCGCTAGATGTGTTCGTCCCGGTCCCGGGGTCCCAAGTCTCCTCCTGGTCGGGCGGCCTCTCACCGGCGACCGGCTGCATCTCGGTGGTAGTCGAGAAGGACCGATACCAGCCGGAGCGGTCCGCCACACGCCGTTTGACGACCTCCTACGCGTTTGGCTCGGACGTGGGGACGTCTCTGAGCAATTCCGGGACCAGCCGGGCCCAGCCCACCGTCCTCATCGCCGAGACCGGTGCGGTGCTGTATACTGCGCTGTATGTCGACGCGGACACAGATCTACTTGACCGACGAGCAGAGGCGTCGAATCGATGAGCTGGCGTCTGCCCAAGGGCTGACGATGGCAGAGATCATTCGTCGTGCGGTCGACGGCTACTTGAGCGAACAGGCAGATCCGCGTGCTGCCTTGGCTGCCACATTCGGATCAGCTCCTGACCTCGAGGTGCCATCTCGCGCCGATTGGGATCGTGGCTGACTTTCTCGTCGATACAGACGTGTTCGTCGATCATCTCCGGGGCGCGAAGGAACTCGAGCCGAAGGCTCATCGCGTTTCTTATTCGGTCGTGACCAGGGCAGAGTTGTTTGCAGGCAACACAGCTTCTGAGATTGTGACCGTTCTCCTGGCCCCGTTTCGTGAGATAGAAATCGATCGAGAGATCGCCGAACGCGCTGGGAGACTGCGGCGAGAGTCGGGAATTCGACTTCCGGACGCCCTGATCGCAGCCACCGCCGTCGAGAACAAGCTGAGTCTGTTTACCCGCGATCGCTCGGATTTCGATGGAGTACGCGGATTGCGGATTAGGGAGATTGGCTGACGTGGAGCCGCGCGATTGGGAAACGAGTGCAGGCCCGACCCATGGCTATGAGTCGAAACGTGCCCGAATCGCATCCACTACTTGAGATGGCCGGGTGATGGTCGGAACGTGGCCACCGTCTTCGAGTTCGACCAGGGTGGCGTCTGGCAATCGCGACGCGATCCACTTACCTGCTGCCGACGGAACGATGGCATCGTCTTTCGAATGAATCACGAGTGCTGGAGTGGCTATCTCTTCGAGTGGCACTTCAGGTGCGTCGGCATCGAGGTAACACTCCAAGAGTCGGGCGGCGGCTTCGGGCTCTGCTCGGTTGAGCAGGTTCCGTCCCCAGCGTCGAAGATGTTTCCCATCCTCCGCCGGCACACAAGCCTTCACGAAAGCAGCGACCGTGGCCGGATAGTTACTCCTCGAGCCCGCGATGAGGTCTCCCACCGATGACGCAGCTATCACCGGCGCGCCGGCAACGATCACCAAACCATCGAACCGTTCCGGTGCCTGATGGGCTGCCTGAAGGACGACGACGGCTCCGAGCGACTCTCCGGCGACCACACATCGCTCGATGTCGAGGTGGTCCATTACGGCAAAGAGGTCATCGACCAGGACATGAGGGCTGATGGATTGGGGATCAGTGGGAGACTCGCCCGATCCACGATGGTCATAGGAAACACATCGCCAATCCGGGCTCATCAGTTCGAATGGCTGCTGCCAAAGTTCCCAGCTCCCCACCCAACCGCCATGGGCCAGAAGGATTCTCGGTCCATTTCCGAAGGAGACAACCTGCAATCGCTGTCCGCTGAGTTCGACAAACACACGGCCCTCCTGTGAGCCCGGGGGGATGATCTCATATTCGATGTGTGCGTGTAGGGCTGCCGACGTGTCGAGAGTCATCTGCCATGGGACCCGACAATCGGAATCAGGTGCGGTGTCGAATATGGCGCTGACCACGTCGTAGCCATTGCCTCGAGCCCGCTCGTATGGGTCGGATTCGTCGGGGAAGACCTCGGAGATGACTTCAGGGCCGCCGATGGTGTTCGATGTCTTGGACGCGACGGCGCCGACTGGGATCAACGGGTGGCCCGGATGGTGGTAAGCGGGGACCTCGATTTGGGCAACATTCTTGCTCGCGCCTGGGACACGGAAGACGTCAAGAGCCTGCGAGCGCTGACCGCACCAATCCTGACCACGACGGACGAGCTGGTCGCCGAGGTGGTCAATAAAGATCTCGCGAACAACCTGATATCCGGACTCGAGGACATAGGGATAGTGGGTCTCGCATTGCTGCCCGAAGGTCTCCGTCACCCCTTTGGATTCGAGGAGCCGTTGCTAGTCCCGACGATTACGTGGGGAAGGACCATCAGGACGCCCTACGTCGGAAACGACTGCAGCCGTGTTCGCCTCGCTGGGGGCCACCGTGACGGACGACAATCCCAACTTCGATACGCAAGATGGTTGGGAATCAGGTGGGTTGACCCCGGCCCAAGAATGTGTTACTTGTAGCACTATGACGCGCATCGGTATCAGAGAGCTCCGACAGAGGGCGAGTGACTATCTCCGAAGAGTGGAGGCGGGGGAGACAATCGAGGTCACCGATCGTGGTCGTCCTGTTGCACTTCTGATCCCCATCCCGAAGGCCTCTCCGGTGGAGCGCCTTCGCGCCTCCGGAGACATCCAAGGCGGCGAGGCGGCCTGGGACGACATGCCGGCCCCCCTTCCTCTCGAAG